>CAYSTR010000628.1:0-1960 GCA_964433745.1 uncultured Oscillospiraceae bacterium
GTGAAGAAAAAGTCCATTTTATTATCACGAGTATGGAAGCAGAAGTATCTGCAGCTTATGGTAATACCGGGTGTTCTGTGGATGCTTTTGTTTAACTACATTCCAATGTATGGTCTAACAATAGCATTTAGACAGTTTAGGATTACAAAACCTATTAGTGAAGCAGCTTGGATTGGATTTAATAATTTTAAGGAGTTCCTTAGTGACCCTAATTTCTTATTGACACTCCAAAATACCCTCGGTATAAGCTTACTAAAGCTTTTGATTAGCTTTCCTCTTCCCATAATTTTTGCACTCTTACTAAACGAGCTTACCCTACATAGATTTAAAAGGGCTGTTCAAACAATAAGCTATCTGCCCCACTTTCTTTCATGGGTAGTGCTTGGCGGTATCCTAACAACCTGGCTAGGTGACGGCGGATTGATTAATGAATTACTTATCCAGTTTGGGTTACAGAAAGAAACCGTGTATTTTTTAGCGGAGCCTAAATATTTCTGGGGTGTTTTAATTATATCGGATATCTGGAAAGAGCTTGGTTGGTCAGCGATTATCTATCTGGCTGCCATCGCCGGTGTGGACCAGGAAATGTTTGAAGCCGCAACAGTTGATGGAGCTAACAAGCTGCACAAAATATGGTATATAACCTTACCGGCTATATCGGGAACAATATGTGTTTTACTAATATTAAATGTATCAAATATTTTAAGTTCAAATTTCGACCAGATATTTGTTCTGAAAAACTCTTTAAATCAACAGCGTTCAGAGGTTATAGATACTTATGTATATCAAATGGGCATTAGAGCGGGACGCCATTCTTATGCCACAGCAATTGGGTTATTTAAATCGGTAGTCGGTGCAATCCTATTAATACTGGCGAACAAAACAACCAAAAAGCTTAACGGCTCCTCTCTATATTAGGGGGTAAATAATATGAAAGCAAGTCAATTTGTCTTTATGAAACGTAAGACTTCGGGTGAAGTAGTGTTCAATGGCATAAACATGATTATCATGATATTAATTTGTTTTATCACGCTCTATCCTATTTGGTATGTAGTTATACATTCATTTAATGATGGTGCAGATTCAATGCTGGGTGGCGTATTCTGGTGGCCGCGTGTATTTACACTGGATAACTACCGTGAAGTGTTTCGCAATAGTTCCATAGTAAATGCCTTTGCTGTATCAATTATGCGTACCATTATAGGTACCTTAACCAATGTTTTTTTCACAGCCATGGTTGCCTATGGCTTGTCAAAGACCAGATTAATAGGGCGCAAGCTATTCCTAACAATGGGGACTGTAACCATGTTTTTCAGCGGCGGACTAATTCCCACATATCTGCTTTTAAAGAACCTAGGCTTGCTTGATAATTTTTGGGTGTACATATTCCCCTCGATGTTTAACTTTTTCAATGCAATCATATTCATTAACTTTTTCAAGGAGATTCCGCCGGCATTAGAGGAAAGTGCCGGACTTGACGGCGCAAACGACCTGCTTATTTTTGTCAGAATTATATTACCGCTTTCAAAACCCGTGCTCGCTACAATAGCTTTATTTACAGGCGTATATCATTGGAACGACTATTTTTCGGGTGTAATTTTTATTAACACTGATTCACTTCAGCCCATTCAAACATTTCTTTATAGGATAGTTTCCGAAGCTGGTTCAAGCCAAATGATTGCCAGTATGCCCGCTGGGGTTGCTGCTTCAAAGGTGACATCGCTATCAATTCGTTTAGCAACAATGGTAGCCACTACATTTCCAATCGTTTGTGTATATCCTTTTTTACAAAAGTATTTTGTAAAGGGTATTATGATAGGTTCCGTTAAGGGATAAAAATCAATTATGAGGAGAACAGTTATGAAAAAAATAATTTGCATCCTAGTTATCCTATGCGTATTTTTTACGGCATGTTCTAATGCAGCCTCTAACACCCACGTTAAGGCAGACCGCAGACTAT
>CAYSTR010000629.1:0-1945 GCA_964433745.1 uncultured Oscillospiraceae bacterium
TGAGGCTGGCTCCTCACGCTCTCCGCTATAATTGTATGCCCCTGTATCTCAGTATCAAAACATTGTTTGAGCCAGTAGATAATGTTCTTAACGGAGACCTCAACTTTATGTATAACCTTACATCTTCATTAGCTATATAGCACCTATATCGCATACAACAATAACACATTACCATAATGAGTTCTAAGAAGATTCCACAAAGCAGCATGCATACCTCCTTGACCAGAAATGATGCTGTTTAGCTGATTCATCGATTCTTACACCTTACGGTCAATATGATTATACATATTGTTTTATGCACCAAATACTATCGTCCTTGTTTCTGTTCATGTACAAACCTTCAGTCTTAACATTCACGCTTGTTCAGTTACGCTTTCCATAATCATTGGTTGATGTAAATACAGTTTTGTCCTCACCTACAAGATGTTCGGGCACAGACAAAGGCACGAGTTCTGCGTTTTTGTCGAGGGAGAGGACGATATTGCGGAGAAATATGCTGGACTATTGGCTGTATCTCTTTCGGGGATAAAGCAGTACTATGATGAAAAATATAATAGGGTGAGCTTTATTAAAAATGTTATTCTCGATAACATTCTGCCGGGTGATATCTTTGTTAAAGCAAGAGAAATGCACTTTAACAATGATGTATCCCGCGTTGTGCTTTTAATTCGCATACAAAACCACAATGATGTATCGGTATTTGATGTTATTCAAAACCTCTTCCCGGACAAGCAGCGCGACTTTGTATTCTCCATAAGCGAGAACGATGTTGTACTCGTAAAAGAGATAAAGACAGGTATCGAGACTAAGGATTTAGAGAAGCTTGCTCGCTCCATCGTGGATACGTTAAGCAGTGAGTTCTACACCCATGCCAATGTGGGTATCGGAACGGTTGTGACAGGGGTAAAGGATCTTGCGCAGTCGTTTAAGGAAGCACAGGTTGCCATGGAGGTCGGAAAGGTATTTGACACCGAAAAGGTGATAATAAGCTACGATAATCTTGGAATTGCAAGACTTATTTACCAGCTCCCGACTACGCTCTGTGAGATGTTTCTGCGTGAGGTGTTCAAGCGCGGTTCTATTGAATCGTTAGATCATGAGACACTGTTTACTATACAGAAGTTTTTTGAGAACAATCTAAACGTATCCGAAACCTCAAGAAAGCTGTTTGTTCACAGGAATACACTTGTTTACCGTCTTGAAAAGATTAAGAAGATAACAGGTCTTGATCTGCGTGAGTTTGACCATGCCATTATCTTTAAGGTAGCTTTGATGGTTAAGAAATATCTGACATCAAATCCAGTGAAGTTCTAATGTAAGAAGCATTAAAGGAGTATTCGGTGGTACGGTTTAACAACGTCTCCATGGTTTATCCAAACGGGACAAAGGCGCTCAAAAATGTCAGCTTCTCGGTAATGGACGGTGAATTTGTGTTTGTTGTCGGCTCGTCCGGCGCAGGTAAATCCACCATCATGAAGCTTATGATAAAAGAAGAAAAGCATTCATCCGGCAAGATTGAGGTCAATGGCTTTGATTTGAATAAGCTTCGGCGCAGGAATGTGCCGAAGCTGCGCCGTTCGGTAGGGATGGTTTTCCAGGACTTTAGGCTTATTCCCAATATGAATGTCTATGATAACGTTGCGTTTGCACAGCGTGTGACGAATGTCTCCGCTAGGGAAATAAGACGGCGTGTACCGTATATTCTGGGTCTTGTGGGGCTTTCTCACAAGGCGAGAAGTATGCCTACACACCTGTCGGGCGGTGAACAGCAGCGTGTGGCATTGGCACGTGCTCTAGTAAATAATCCCACACTTATAATAGCGGATGAACCGACGGGTAATATCGACCCTGAACTCAGCTATGAGATACTGGATTTATTAGTCGAGATTAATAAATGCGGTACGACTGTTATTGTGGTCACCCACGAGCATGATCTTGTCGAGCA
>CAYSTR010000630.1:0-1937 GCA_964433745.1 uncultured Oscillospiraceae bacterium
GTCCGCATCATCTTTCGTGGCATTATCGCTGAACGTGGATACGGTGCGATAATTAACGAGCTTAATAGCAAAGGTTATACAACAAAGAGAGGTAATGCTTTTACAAAGAACTCCTTGTATGAAATCCTTGGTAATGAGCGGTACACAGGAACGTATATTTTTAATAAATTGCCAGTAAAAGAACGAGATAAAAAGCGAAACAATCACAGTAGCAGAGATGAAGGGGAAATAATCAAAATTGAGGGAGCAATTCCGGCAATTATCAGCAGGTCAGATTTTTTATTGGTGCAAGAGATTCTAAAGAGTCGTAAAAATCGAAATCCGAGGACAGGGGATCAAGAGTATTTGCTTACCGGGAAAATGGTATGCGGTGATTGCGGTGCATCTTTTGTCGGCAGTAGCAAGAGAAACGGTAAAAATGGAAAACAGTATTTTTATTATCGCTGTAACGTTCGGCACAGAAGTGTAGGCATAAATTGCAACAATAAGGACATATATAAGGGCGAAATAGAGTACTTTGTACTTACTATTGTTCCACCGAATAAACCTTGCCGCTGTTATGCGGCATAAATGGTGGCTGGTGTTTGAAAAAATGACTGTATTTTTTTGGGGTTCAGTTGGACTTTCTTTAAGTGAGAACGCACGTTTCGTTCAAGTTCTTTCTCTGTCCGTGGCATAGAACGCTTGCTAATACCACGTTTGAGGTCGCTATTTAGCAATTCATCGGGGTTATATTCCGGTGCATACGGTGGCAGGTAAAATACCTCAATCTCAGAAGTATGTTTTTGTAGCCATGCTGCCACTTTTTTACTGTGGTGAACACGCAAATTGTCTAGGATTAAGAACACTTTGCGGTCTGAATCTTTAACCAATCGACGCATAAAGTCAATCAGCTTATCTGATGTCATATTGTCTTTGTATAAAATAAAACGCAATTTTCCACGCCCGGATATTGCCGAAAGCATGTTGATTTTCATCTTTTTAGCTTCTACCCGTACGATTGGGGTGCACCCAATAGGAGCATAGCCCTTAACATAATTGGCGGTATTTTGTATACCAGTTTCATCCCCGAAATATATCTCTGCATTTTCTGCCTTAGCTCGCTCTTTGATACCGGGAAACTCTTGTTCTACCCAGTTTTCTACCTGCTTTGCATCTTGTTTGTAGGCTCGTTTGGCAGGACGTTGCACCGAAAAACCCCACCGCTCCAAGTAGTAGCCCAGTGTGGATACAGGCATTTCAATCTTGTATTTCTGCTTTATTAAGTCGCGGATATTTTCTCTTGTCCACATACATCCGGCTAATTTTAGCTGCATTGGGTCTTTTTCGACGATGATTTGTCTGATTTCCCATTCTTGGGCAGGGGTTAGGGTACGTTTTTCACCCATTCGGCGACCACGCTTTTTAGGTTTTATCCCAGAAATACCTTGCTCAGCATAGATTTTTTTCACACTCCTGACGTGCCTTTCACTCACATCAAGGGTTACGGCAATGTCCTCATTGCTTACGCCTTGTTTCAGCAGGCGTACTATACTTTTCCGTATTTGATATTGCTCGTCTGGGCTTAGCCTAACTGCGTTTGTTCTCAACTCATTTTCCATGCTTTTATTATATCACATGGCATGCAATTTGGCAATGTTTATTTGGTATCTTAATAGTAGACGAGGAAGCGGCAGAAACCGTGCGAACAATATTCAAGCTTGCCTGTGAGGGACATGAGTATAAAAGCATAGCAGGGTATCTCCGTCGAAACGGTGTAATAAATCCGACCGCCTATGTGAACATGAAAAACCCATCCCATCACGCAAACAGCAAATATTGGAGCGAAAAGACAAATGTTGATTGGCACGCTTCGTCTATCAGCACGATGCTTAATGATCCTGTGTATTTGGGACAGCTTGTTTATGGGCGCAGAGGCAAAGTGACTTTTCGGGTTG
>CAYSTR010000631.1:0-1931 GCA_964433745.1 uncultured Oscillospiraceae bacterium
ATTTTTTGGTACATTGGCCTCCGGCAGGGGTGTATATGGTGCTATTCCCATTACAGGCGGGTACTATACCGGAAACCCCGGTACGTTTGAGGGACCTTATCCAACACCGTTGGCAGTCTATACATCGGATGAGCTTACAGACAACAGGGAGCATCATCATGTTGATAATGAGGTCATGGAGACCGAGAGTGTCATTCTCTCTGCAAAGGTTCCGGAGAACTTTGAAGCCTCTGCTGGAGCAATATTAATTAATCGCGGCGGTATAAATGTCAGGGTAAAAGAGCCAGGACAAAGAAAACAAAACAGGTAATGAGAGGGCTTTTAATTGTCTTTTTTAAAGAATCAACTAGTTGACCTTATAATTGACGACATTACGCATGACGGAAACGGAGTTGCGCATGTCGGGGGACAGGTGTTTTTTGTTCCCGGTACAGTCGTCGGGGATGAGATACGAGCGCATATACTAAAGGTTACTAAAAATATCTGTTATGCTAAAATAGACGATATTATTAAACCGTCTCGCGACAGGATAGCCCCCGAATGCGCAGGTTTTTTGCGATGCGGGAGCTGTACATATATTAACATGAGTTATGAGGCGGAGTTTTCTTTAAAAAAGGCACAAACTCTCCTAAACCTTAAAAGAATAGGAAGGATTGAACCGGAGGATATATTATCTCTTCCGGCTGTTTCTCGTATTCGTTATCGTAACAAGGGGATTTATCCTGTACGCCTTGAAAACGGCAATGTGAAGGTCGGTTTTTATTCGAGACATTCGCACCGGATAGCCGGATGTGAGGACTGTCTGCTTGCTCCTGCGGAGTTTAGTACAATACTGGCCGAGATTCGCAGATTTATTAAAGAAAAGCATATACCTGTTTATGATGAGCAGACCCATAAGGGGCTTGTACGTCATATATATCTGAGAAAAGCGTTCTCTACAGGGGAGCTAATGGTGTGTCTGGTCATAAACGGACGGACACTGCCTCATTCTGACGAGCTTATTACACGTCTTACCCGGCTTGACAGTATCGTGGGCATTGTTTTTAATATAAATACAAAAATGACTAATGTTATTCTCGGCAAGGAGTGCCGGACGCTGTGGGGAAAGCCATATATTACGGATATTTTGTGCGGAAAGCGTTTTAATATAAATCCGCTTTCATTTTATCAAGTTAATCCTGTCATGACCGAACGGCTTTATGAGACGGCGGCGGAGCTTCTTATGCCGGATGCAGACGATACACTTCTTGATCTATACTGCGGAATAGGTACTATAGGGCTATCCATGTCAGACAAAGTAAAGCATGTGACTGGTGTTGAGATAGTACCGGAGGCGGTGCGGGATGCCGAAAATAATGCTAAAGAAAACGGCATTGTAAACGCGGAATTTATTTGTGCCGATGCGGAAAATGGAATATCGGGAAAGTATGATTCGGTTGTGCTTGATCCGCCTAGGAGTGGGTGTACTGGCAAACTGCTTTACACTATAACTACGCTTGCACCAAAGAAAATTCTTATGATATCCTGTAACAGTGCGACAGCGGCTAGAGATGCTGCTATTTTGTGCGAGCAAGGATACAGGGTAGAGAGAGCGGCTGTTGTGGATATGTTCCCCGGTTGTGCTCACTGCGAATTGATTCTTTTGTTTACGAGGAAATGATTAAGTAATAAGGGGGTTAAGGTTTTGAATAGTAATTTTAGCGACATATCAAAGAAAAATGAAGCCGAACGATTGGGAAGATTATATCCAATCATACTTTGTGAATATAATCCTGCATATAAAAAAGCGTATCTTGAAGAAAAAGAGTTTTTAGAAAATATCTTTGGGGACAAACTACTGCGCATTAGTCATATAGGCAGTACCGCTGTGCCAAATCTGATTTCAAAGCTGAGAATTCAAATTCTAGTTGAAATCAAAAATGATTTAGATT
>CAYSTR010000632.1:0-1921 GCA_964433745.1 uncultured Oscillospiraceae bacterium
TATCCTTCTGTTTAAGAGGCAGAATATTAAATAAATATTGCAAAATAGGTTTAAAACGATTATAATTATATTATTAATATAAAAGGCGGGCTTATCATGATAGGTATAATAGGCGCATTGAGCGCGGAGGTGGAGCTTTTAAAAAAGCAGCTCCAGGATATTACTGTCAAGACATTTCTAGGCAGGGAGTATTTTAGCGGCAGATTGGGTGAAACAGAGGTATGTGTGTGCGAATCGGGGATTGGCAAGGTCAATGCGGCCGGAGCGGCTTCTGTTTTGATTCTTCATTACGGAGCAAAAGCGGTCATTAATACTGGTGTGGCGGGTGGTATCGCACCGGGTTGTAAGGTGTATGACATGGTAATATCCGACAAGGTATGTTACCACGATTTTACAAAAGGCATACTCATGACCTCGTTTCCGTTCTGCGAAGAGTTTAGCGCGGACGAAACACTTGTGTCGGCGGCGGTAGAGAGCTTCGAGGCGTTACAGTTTGGGGATGTTCATTGCTTTGTCGGAACGGTCACAACAGGCGATCAGTTTATTGCGGACAGTGCCATAGTCGCAGATATAAAAAGCCGTACAAACGGCTTCTGTGTAGAGATGGAGGGGGCGGCTATCGGTCAGGTGTGTCTAAGCAGCGGTATACCGTTTCTCGTCATAAGAAGCATATCGGATAAGGCGGACGAACACGCGGAGGTGTCATTTGAGACGTTTGTGGCGTCGGCGGCAGAGCGTTCAGCGGCACTTTTATGTCATATGATAACCTCTGATAGGCTAATTAACTATAGATAAGAAAGGGATTGACTGATATAACCAGGACATTAAATAATCTTTGCTTTATATTGTATATCGCAGTATCAGCGGTACTTGCGCTTATTCTAATGTTTACAGCGACAGAAGCCGCAACAGGGCTTATGGTTAATGATAGTCCCATGCATATTGTATTCCCCGTGTTCCTAGTCGTAGGAGCGGTCACACTCTTCTTTGTAAGACGTGAAAAAACCGATACCATGACAATAAGGAACATAACCAAGCCATTTTGTGCAGTATCCTTATTGCTGGGAGCGGTTATGGTCGTATCCTCGGTTATGGATATCGGCTCAATGACCAACGAGCGTATATCAACTGCTATGGTGGTTATATCCATGGCGGCAGTTGTCTTTGGTGTTCTGTCAGGCGGTTTCTTTATATGGCAAGGAGTAAAGCTTCTAAGACAGAAGGATGGGGACGGGCCTTTTGGGCTGTCCACCGTACTGCCGATAATCTTTTTTACGCTAAAGGCGTTTCTGGAGTTTAGGGTTGCGGTAGTGGCAATAACAAAGCCTGTGTTTTTATATTACCTTCTCTATCTCATATCGTCTGTGTTGTTCTATTACGCATCAGGACGTCTGCTGTCTGATACAGTTCCACAAAAAGGGTACAAGATAATTAGATTTCTAGGGGATATTACAGCGGCGATTGCTGTATCGTCCTCATTATGTCTTGCGGTATCTCCATTTGCAAGCATAATGACCGAGCCGGTTATTTCATATGTTACGATGGCTATGCATATATTGGCGGCGCTTTATATTGTGACATTCCGGTTATTAATAAGCGATTAGCCTAGTCGCTGCGCTTTATAGTAGCAAATAATGAGATCAACCACCCGACCGTAGCTCTTTACGCCGTCCTGCTGACGGTTAGCTTGAAGATAGGTGTTGTTGACAGCCGTGGACACCTTGCTTACAGCCTTTCCCTCAAACTGGCTCCAGTACCAGTTTTGATAGGATATATCGGTCTTCATTTCATCTGTGTACATCTCGTATACCGACTGCCACAGTGCGCTGTCTGCACTGTAGAGCGCATTCATGCAGTGCGTGAGTGCAAGCATAAGCCCGGAGTAGACAAAATCCTCATTGTCCGAGCTGATACAGGCAAG
>CAYSTR010000633.1:0-1921 GCA_964433745.1 uncultured Oscillospiraceae bacterium
GGCTTTGCTCTAAGCTTCAAAAGCTCCTGCACTCGCTCCCAAAGGTCAAGGTCTATTATTGGCTCATGGGTGTTTTCAACCCGTATCCACTGCTCTTTGGGGCGTGGCTTGTTCTCTCCAGTTTTGTACGATACAGAACCATATTTACCCTGTACCATATGACCTATATAAACCTCGTTAGTCAACATATCCGCAATAGCATAATACTTCCAAAGCGTACCAATCTTATGTTTCGGCGTTTTGTATTTTATGTTTTTGAGGCGTTTATACTCTGTGGGATTTGGAATTCCACGGGCGTTTAGAAGCCTGGCTATGTATGTCTTGCCATGACCGTCTGCATAAAGCCTAAATACTTCCCGCACAACTTCAGCGGCTTCGGGGTCAACAATTAGCCTACCCTTGTGCTCCGAGTCTTTCACGTAACCGTATAATGGGAACGAACCGATGTGAAAGCCTTGTTCACGCCTGATTGTTAGAGCTGCTTTGATGCTATCAGACATATCTTCCAAATACCACTCATTTGTTAAGCCCATAATTTGCCGCTGCTTCTTGTTACCTTTATTAGCTGTATCAGCATGGTCTGCGACCCCGATAAAGCGGATACTCCATAGCGGAAAAAGATGATGTATATACTTCTCTACCATTTCCATTTCACGTGTAAACCTTGATTGGGTTTTGCACAGGATGATATCAAATTTGTGTTGCTCCGCGTCTTTTAAAAGCCTGTTCCATTCCGGACGACTCCTGTCTGAACCACGATAATCGTCATCGCTGTAAATCCCAACTACATCCCATCCTTGATTTATGGTATGTTGCAAAAGCAGTGATTTCTGGTTTTGGATAGACTCGCTATCGTCCTCCTTTGATTTCTTATCTCTATCCTCTTCGGATAATCGTACATATATGGCTACTTTCATTCGCCACTCACCTCAAATTCTTCTGAATTTGGGTAAGCATATCTTTGCATATCCTCATTATAGCCGGCGTTGCCGGCGTTCTCAATGATATTTACGACTTCTGCCCAGAGTTTGTTAATGGAACCGCTGATATTAGCGGGGTCTCTGAATATGCTTGTGCAATGGACTTCTGTCTTCTTTGGTTTAGGAGTCTTATCGCCCACAGATAAAACCACCCCCGCATTTGTGCTTATAGGAAGTATACTGATATGCGGGGACGTCCTATTACTAATTTTGTCTTGCTCCGCTGTAGTTATACAGCCTGTGGACAAGTTATCGGATTCATTCATGGCATTACTGTCCAATGCCATCACTGGTCTATCTTGTTCCTGTGTTAACGGGATGGTGCGCTTAATTTTCACACTGTCACACAGAATGTAACCTGTGTTTAATTTTGCCTTCTTGCCGCCTTTGGCGGCTTGGTTAGTGGGGGGGTTAGTTGTGGTACTCATAGTGGTACTCCGTCGGATAACTCACCCAAAGTCTCCGACCAACCTGCCCGTTGGATTTCGTCCTTTCACGGCGATATGCCCCGTTAGGTCAGGAGCTGGCTTATGCACAATACACTTGCCGATGCGGGTATTGGCCCGCTAAATAACGATAGTTTAATCATCGTGGGTATTGAATTTACGTTAGCGAGCGAATAACTCACTAGAATAATCTGTTCCTATTTTAACTAAGTTCTTAGAAAGGCAAATTAAAGCACCTCTCGGGATTAAGCCAATTATGGCGATATAATTGAATATCCCGATTATATTCTTCGTAAGGCTTCTGCATCTCTAATACATCTCCGGTTGTGTAGTTATATAAAAATCCGTGTTTACAGCTATCGCAATCTCGTTCCTCATCTAAGTAGTAACACCCATCACAAGCCAGCTCAACCTGGATATTCTGTTTTAGCCGATAGTCATTGTAGGCATTTGGCTCACCGCTAATTCTCACCATACTACTCGTTACGCGCATTA
>CAYSTR010000634.1:0-1912 GCA_964433745.1 uncultured Oscillospiraceae bacterium
CCAATGCTGCAAACTTGTCCGTTTGAAGTTTTGAATCATTCCCCATCAATTCGAAAACAATTTGTAGAGTGGTAAGCCACAAAGTCACAGGTGCATAATTATATACTCTTTGAAGTTTTCTTATGAAGAAAAAAAGGTTGCAAGTCTAAAAAACATGCAAAATATTTTTTTGTGCCAAATGAAAAAGTCTCGCCCCATAATCTTGAGGGAGGCTAAGCCAATAGGAGGTGCCGATATGAGAGTAAAGATCACACTTGCTTGCCAGGAATGCAAGCAGCGCAACTACAACACAATGAAGAACAAGAAAAACGATCCGGACAGGCTTGAAATGAACAAGTATTGCAGGTTCTGCCGCAAGCACACCGCCCACAGAGAAACCAAGTAGAAAGGCGAATGAACAATGAGTGACACTAAACCGGCAAAAAATCCATCCGCCTTAAAAAAGAACGGGACAAGGTTTCTCAAGTTTTTTAGGGATGTCAAGGGTGAATCTAAGAAGATAGTCTGGCCCAGCTTAAAGGAGGTTATCAACAACACTGTGGTTGTTGTAGCACTCTGTCTGTCGGCCGGGGTATTTGTATGGCTTCTCGACACAGGTTTGTCTTATTTTGTGTCGCTTTTGTTAAACGCGAAATAAGACCCACGAAAGATACGGAGGAACGATATGTCAGAGGTTGCCAGGTGGTATGTGGTACACACCTATTCCGGTTATGAGAACAAGGTGGCTACCAATATTGAAAAGATAGTGGAGAACCGCAATCTTCACAGTATAATTGAAGAAGTGCGAATCCCTACAGAGTCGGTGACCGAGATTAAGGACGGCAAACAGCGCGAAGTAAAGCGCAAAATCTTTCCCGGCTATGTACTTGTAAAGATGGTAATGGACGACGAGGGCTGGTATGTTGTACGTAACACCCGCGGAGTTACTGGTTTTGTAGGTCCTGGCTCAAAGCCTGTACCGCTGACCGAGTCCGAAATAAAGAACCTGGGCGTTGATTTAAAGACCGTTGAGGTGTCCTTTAGTGTAGGTGATACCGTTTCGATAACAGGAGGTCCTCTAGAGGGCTTTATTGGTATAGTGGATAAGATAGATGCCGAAAAGAATCAAGTAATTGTTACCGTGTCGATGTTCGGGCGCGAAACTCCCGTAGAACTGGAGCTGTCACAGGTTAAAACTGTATAGCTCACATCCTGCAAAACAAAAATGGGTACAGCAATATGCTGCCTGCTTCGGAGGAATGAATTATGGCTCAAAAGATAACCGGCTTTATAAAGCTGCAGATACCGGCCGGAAAGGCCACTCCCGCACCGCCTGTAGGTCCTGCTCTGGGTCAGCACGGTGTAAATATTATGGCATTCACTAAGGAATTTAACGAGCGTACAAAGGGTGATGTCGGAATGATTATTCCGGTAGTTATCACTGTATACGCTGATCGTTCCTTTACATTTATTACAAAAACCCCTCCCGCTGCCGTGCTTATTAAAAAAGCTATCGGCTTAGAGAGCGGTTCGGGTGTCCCCAACAAGACAAAAGTGGGAAAGATTACCCGTGAACAGCTCGCAAAGATTGCAACACAAAAGATGCCAGATCTTAACGCTGCATCTCTGGATGCCGCTATCAGCATGATAGCCGGTACCGCCAGAAGCATGGGCGTTACGGTTGCGGACTAGGAGGGAACAAGAATGAAACACGGAAAGAAGTATAATGAGAGCGTAAAGCTCATAGAAAGCGCTAAACAGTACGAGCCGAGCGAGGCGTTGGGTTTGTGCGTACAGACTGCAAAAGCTAAGTTTGACGAGACTGTTGAGGTTCACATGAACCTCGGCATTGATGCAACCCAAGCCGATCAGCTGATCCGCGGTAGCGTTGCTCTCCCTCCTGGCGTGGGAAAAAATGTTCGTGTTTTGGTTT
>CAYSTR010000635.1:0-1901 GCA_964433745.1 uncultured Oscillospiraceae bacterium
CCACTACGCAAAAAGGTGCTGCAATGCTTCGGACAAATCGCAGCAACCCCTCATGTAAGATGGCACGCATTGGGAGCTTCGGAATATGCCATCAAGATAGTTAATATCATGTTTCCCGGTGACCTAGAAAAGGTCAAAGCAGAGCGGGAATATCAAATTGAGCTGATGAGAGAGATAAAGCTATGAAGAAGGAAAATCTATATGCGACCAGCTTTGCTAGTGTTTATCCGTACTACATTGCCAAAGCTGAACGCAAAGGGCGCACAAAAGCGGAAGTGGACGAGATAATTTTGTGGCTTACCGGCTTTACTAGGCAAGAATTTGAACATCATTTAGAAGATCAAACTGATTTTCAGACCTTTTACCGAGATACCGCAAGGCTCAATCCCAATCGTAAACTGATTAAGGGTGTTGTTTGCGGAGTGCGAGTGGAGGAAATCACCGAGCCGTTAATGCAGGAAATTCGATATCTTGATAAGCTGATTGATGAGCTTGTTAAGGGGAAAGCCATGGATAAAATCTTGAGGAAGTGACTGGCTGGAACCTACAAAACTGCCTGCCTCAATAGATTATTCATTACGAGGAAAACAAATGAAAGAGCTGTTCAAGCTTAAAAACTACAAATTGGGCTTTTCTCTTTTGTGCTTGATTGCCTATTTGATTCAGCTGCTGCCAAATATCGTGTGGCAGTTGTTCCCGCCTGTAAACAATGTGCTTGAAACCTTCGATTCTCCAATCAAAGTACTGAACACGCTGGAATGGGTTTTCGGGGTATTGACAATATTCATACTTATCCTTGTCGTGAATAGAAGCTATGACTGCAGCGAAAACAAGAACAAGAAATATTTGCTCTCATGCGGTATCCTGATGGCAGTTTATTATGCGGGCTTTGCCGTCTATCTTTGCGGTTTCTCCGATGTATGGTGGATTTTCTTTACCATGGTCATCACCCCGCCCGTCTATTTTGGTTTCCTTTCATTATGGCAAAGGAATCTCTTTGGTGTATTGTCAAGCGTTGTTTTCTTGGGGCTTCATGCAGCGGTTGTGCTGACAGTGATTGTTTAGGAGCGGAATTTACAAAAAGGCAGGTATATGTATGAGCAAAACCGAACAGTCAAGGGCTGCCTACAATAAAATGGCAAAGGATTATGATAATACCCGTGAGGGTAGATTTACTGCTGCCTTCAAGCGGCAGCTTGTGAAAGCGGTCAAATTGAACCCGTCTGATTCGGTGCTTGATGTTGCGTGCGGAAATGGTGATCTTCTTGGTATGATAGCGAGAAAATGGGACATCAACGGCTATGGGGTTGATATAGCCGAAAACATGATAATTGAAGCCAAAAGGCTGCACCCCCAGTTTCATTTTGCCGTTTCCGGATGTGATAGATTGCCTTTTGAGGACAGCTTCTTTGATTGTTTAACGGTGTCGGCAGCATTTCACCATTTTGAAAAACCCAGCTTTTTTCTAAACGAAGCAAAAAGGGTGTTAAAACGAGGAGGCTCACTTTTTATCGCCGAGCTCTATTGGGATCCTGTATTTCGCACTATTGCCAATCCTTTTTTGCCATTACTAAAATCCGGTGATGTAAGGATATATTCGCCAAAACAGCTTGAAAAATTTCTTAGCAAAAATGGGTTTACTGGCGTGCAGCTAGTTAGGAACGGCCACATTCAAATTGTTAGAGGAGTGAGCATTTAATGAGTGATAAAAAAGAAGTTATCATCCCCGCAGAGCTTGCGGCGGTTATGGAAACCGATAACGATGCTAAGGCTTTTTTCGAGAGCTTGACCGACGGTTACAAGCGCGGCTACTGCGAGTGGGTCGGGGGTGCAAAAGCGGAAGCCACCCGTCAGGCTCGTGCGGATAAGGCACTGGGTATGCTGCAAAGGAAGCAAAAGAC
>CAYSTR010000636.1:0-1893 GCA_964433745.1 uncultured Oscillospiraceae bacterium
TGTAGAATGAGGGATGAGGGAATAATTCGGTTTAACAGAAATGAATTTGAGATTAGGTAATTACCGTCCCCCGGCAGTCCCCATATATATCTTCTTGTAATCGGGTATCTCAAAACTGATGTGTAGGCGCTTTGAGCCGACCATAAACAGCGCATGGCCTCGCTTTCGGGCAAGCAGTAATTCCTGCTCGGCTTCGGTCAAGTCATAAAGTGCCGCCGTTTCTTTGAGGTTGGGACCGTCCGTACCCATAAGGATTTTGTAGCACGGCACATCAAGGAGCGCCTGCCCATACTGCTTGATTGCCGGATCGAGGAAGTCAATAACGCTGTGGGAGATAATCGCCAAAGCGCCCTCATACTTTCTTGCCCTTTTCATTACATTACGGAGGTAGACAAGGGACTGCGGGACCTTTTGGTCTATCATTAGATAGGCTTCGTCGCAGATAAGCAGAACACGCTCACCCCGGTTATGGCTCATCTGTTCCCAGCAGTAGGTCAGCACATTAAAATACTGCGTCCGCTTAATATTGTCGCTTGTACCTTGCAGGGCGTTTGTATCAAGGCAGATAAATTGGCTGTCGCTGGAGATGGTGCTGTGTCCGTTCCAAATAAAGCTATCCGAGCCTTTGGCAATATCGTAGAGCAGCTTTGCAAGGTCGGAATAGGCCGTGTCATTTTCTGCTTCAGCCCTTTCGGTCACATAGCTGTGCAAATCGGAAAAGGTGGGAAACTGCTTGGGTGTCAGAGCTTCCACATCGGTAGTCCATGTAATGCCGAACTTTTGGTACAGCTCCACAAGGCTCTTTTTCAGCACCGCCTTTCCCATATCGGTCAGCGATGGCAGATAGAGGTTAAAGAAAATTTCAAGGTTTTTCATGTGCAGAGCGAGGTCGTTCATGCCATACCCCTCGTCCTTGTAGAGTTTTTCGCCTTGCTCTGTTTCATCGTCTTTTGGGGATGGCCTCACTTGCAGAGGGTTAATCATACCGCCCTTGCCGCCAACAGCGTTAATCCAGTCACCGCCCAAGCTGCGGCAAAGAAATTTGTACTCGGACTCCGGGTCTACTACCAAAATCCTTGTACCTTTCATGTACTCCGACATGATGATATGCTTGATAGCGGTAGACTTTCCGACACCCGAATTGCCCATAATTACAAAGTTTGAATTGGTGCGGTCGCCGCCCCTGCGCCATGTGTCCACGATAATTAAACCACCGCTGGAGTCCTGTGCAAAATAGTAGCCCTCACCATCGTTAAAGCCGGTGCTGGCAAAAGGAAAGCCACCCACAAAGGTAGACAGCGGCACGATTTTCTGCAATATGCTCTCGATCTTACCGTGGGTGGGAAAGGACGGCGAGATATGCTGAAAACATTCTTTTTGCAGATTGGGGATAACACGCATTTTGCATTTTAGCACACTCAACACGCTTTCAGCACGGCGGCAGACCTTCTTAAAGATTTTCTCGTCTTTTGCAATCGGCATGACCGACACGCTCATCAGCCCCACCGTTTCGCCCTCACGGTCAATCTGCATGATGATTTTCTCGCCGTCATCGGCGGCTTTCTCGGCGCGCTGGCGGGAAAGAGGGTCTTTTGCGCCGTCTGCCAAGCCCCTCTGTTGCACCACGCTACGAGAAATGGCGTTAATCAGCGTGGCGTTATCCACCGGCGTAAAGCCGATGGAAGCTATGGTGCTGGGGATGTTGGTAATTCTCGACAGCCATTCCACATCAACCTTGCCCGGATAGCGTATCACGCCGTAAACCTTGCCGTAGTTTTCGCCCACCGAAAGGCTGTTTTTCGTAAACTCCAGCCCGACCGGAGTGATAGCATTGAGTAGGGCATTATTGGCCGTCACCGGCGCAGGCTGTCCTTGTCTTTTTATCATCGCTCG
>CAYSTR010000637.1:0-1892 GCA_964433745.1 uncultured Oscillospiraceae bacterium
TGCAACCGTATGGTTTTATGTTGTGATTGCTATAGTAGCTATAGCAGCAGTTGCATTAACTGTGCTTTTTCTTTTAAGACGCTTAAAGAAATCTAAGATATAGCCATTGAAAATGGGTTTATCATTGAAATGACGTAATGATAAATGATATATTTATCTAAGTAATTGAATACAACCGCACGGACTACACGTCTGTGCGGTTGTTCTTTTGAGGCAGGGGCAAGTCCTTCACCATTGCAAACATATTAGCGCAGGTGAACCGCCCGACATTAATACTTGTGTATTAAAAGACATTAGCAGCGCAGCTGTGCTCAAGATTTAATAAAACAACGATTTTCGGTATTCAACCGGAGAAACGCCTGTCAACTTTTTAAATATCTTGTAAAAGTGACTTTGACTATAATACCCTACCATCTCTGCAATTTGGTTTACCTTCATGGATTCCTTTGCCAATAGCTCCTTCGCCTTGTCGATACGTTTTAGATGGATATAGTCTGAAAATATCTCGCCAACCTCTTTTTTGAACAGCTGACCCAGATAAGCGGGTGTAACATCAAATTCAAATGCAATGGTTTTAAGAGAAAAATCCTTTTCGAGGTTTTGCTCAATATAGCGCAGGGTTCTGGAGATCAGCGGGTTTAGGCTGCGCTGACCTTCAAGCAGTGCAAGATTAATGCCCTTAAAGAGTTCATCTATGGCTTGTGATAAAGATTGCTTGTCCTTAGCTGTACTGACGCTTTTAAACAAGGACGAGATATCCTCAGATATGTGGCTTGTTCTCTTTCTTAATAGATCACATATCGGAAGCATTAACGCCGTTAAGGTAAGGCTTACATCCGATTGTTTTATTGTTTTTAGATATTCATTTAGCTGGCTGACGGCATGTGAAATGTTACCGTTTTCGATTGCATTGATTATAGGCTCATACTTAAATACCGATGTAAGCTTAATAAAGACCGCTTCGTCCAGATAATGTATATTGTAAAGCGCTCTTTGATAAAACGACAACCTCCGGGCAAATCTGTAAGAGCTGCTTAGATTCTCATATGTACCCACAGCAAATCCAACACTCACATTTATCTCAATATTTTCCTGCGAAAACCTATAGAGTGACGCATTTAAGGCCTCATTCATTAAAGGCTTGTTATCACTAAAGAACAATAATATTAAGTCACCGCCCGGTTCAACAAAGCTAATGAAGCCCACGCCATCCATATCAAGCAGGATATCTGACAGCCTTTGTCTGAACAAGTTATAATCATGGCAGTTTGTGAGTATTGCTATGCGATACCCGCTCTTTGTGAGGGGAATACCTATTAAACCGGCGCGCTCAATGAATTCGTCGGGCGAAATGCGCTCCGAAACGAAGCGGTACAAGAGATTGTCCTGGAATATCAATAAATCCCGGTCGTTTATGCCTGTCAGGCTTCGCCTGTCGAGCTTTTCTATGACCGTCAACAGCGTTGAAGCCAGCTCATCCTTATTAAGCGGCTTCACAAGATAGTTTTCCACACCTAAAACCAATGCCTTTTTAACAAACTCAAAGTCTTGAAATCCGCTTAAAATAATAACTAAAGTCTGTATACGGTTTTCCCTTAAACAATGAATTACATCAAGACCGGACATTTCAGGTATTTTTATATCGGTCATCAGAATGTCTGCCGGCTGTTCCTTTAGGTATGCTAATGCTTCATACGGATCGGTAAACATCCTCGTTACCGTCAGTCCGTACTCCTCCCACACGATGGATTTATAGATACCGTCCAATATGGCTTTTTCATCGTCCAGTAATACTACATTATACATTTCAAGCTACCTCCGCTCTATGTATATTATAACAAAACCGGTGCAAAATTCAAATTAAATCCCGCTTTTTTTAAGGTCACTCCCAT
>CAYSTR010000638.1:0-1891 GCA_964433745.1 uncultured Oscillospiraceae bacterium
CAATATATAAATGTCTAAATGTCCATAAGCTATTGACTATAATCTAAATATATGGTAATATTTTCGAGATGCTTGCCCGAGTGGCGGAATGGCAGACGCGGCAGACTCAAAATCTGCTATACGTACGTATGTGGGGGTTCGAGTCCCTTCTCGGGCATTAATGTTTTGTAGAAAGCTGTCGAATGAAAATTTGACAGCTTTTGGTGTATAAGTAGGGATATTTATATAACAAGTAGGTGAGCATGAAACATATAGCATCCAAATCTGGGGTTATTCTTTTCGTACTGTATTCTCTTGTTCCTCTCTGTCACATCATAGGCATAGGAAGCGGATATCGCTTTGTTCTCCGCAGCTATCCTATAACATAACCATTGTAGCATTCGCTGTGATATCTTTGATATTGACAGTACTATTTCTTATTTATAGGGTGTCATTTGATAAAATTAATGCGATTGCTTCTGCGTTCATCTTGGCACTTTCCACTATAAATGGTTTCTACTTTACTTCTGATAGCAATTGAGAAACTGTCGAGCGTTAGTTCGGCAGTTTTTACTTTTTGTAGCTTTAGCTTAAAAAAGGGCTGTATCGTATTTTTAATATGCGTTCATTCCTCTCATGTTATCTGGCGTTTTGCAATGGTAAACCCTTGTCATATTTACCTACTTTTTACACGATAACGATTACTAGTTTTACTTTAAGGGGGTAAAATTGTCCTATCACAAATATACAATCATTAGGAGATACACAATGGACAACAAGGAAAAACTAGAAAAGATTCTGCAAGAGGAAAGTATTCGTTCTGTTTATCAGCCAATTGTTTCTCTAGCAGACGGTTCGGTCTACGGATATGAGGCCCTAAGCAGAATCTCAAACGAAGAGCTCTCTATGAATATCGATTCTATGTTTACTACAGCCGACCAAATGAATAAAGCTTGGGAGCTTGAAGCATTGTGCAGAAGCAAAGCACTAGAAGGCTTTGCAGGCGAGCTTGATGGAAAAAAGCTGTTTATAAATGTCAACCCTAATATAATACATGATGAAAAATTTAAAGAAGGCTTTACTAAAAAACAATTAGATGAATTAGGCATATCATCAGACCGTATTACATTTGAGATTACCGAACGGGTATCCATTACTGATGGAGGGCTATTTCAAGGGTCAATTAAACATTACCAAAACCAGAATTATGGTATAGCAATTGATGATGTTGGATCTGGATTTTCGGGTCTTAACGTTATCGTTGATATTAAACCGTGCTTTATTAAGCTTGATATGCACTTAATTCGTAATATAGACAAGGACGAAACAAAACTACTGCTTTGTAAGGCACTGGCAGATTTTTGTAAAAACGTAGGAATAAAACTTATTGCAGAAGGAATTGAAAGCGAAGAGGAACTGCGTGAGCTTATTAAGTTAGGTGTAGATTTTGGTCAGGGCTACTTTTTGGCACTGCCCAAAAGGGAATTTCTGGAGGTTTCACCCGAGAAAGTGAAATTGATTCAAACATACTTTTCAAAGCATTATTACGAAAAAACTAAGACGTCAATTTACCCTGTTATTGAGCATTTATGTAAGCCAGGGTGTACATTTTCGCCTGATGAAAAAGCGGAGCACATTTTCGAGATTCTTGAGCAGAATCCTGCTATTATGGAATTTTCTGTTGTGGAAGATGAAAAAGCTATTGGTTTTATGACAAGAACCTCATTAAATTCAATGTTGGGTGGACGTTATGGCTTCAGCCTTCATTCACGAAAAACAATAAGGCAACTATTAAATGATGATTTCTTATGCGTAAACTGTAATATGACAGTAGATCAGGTTTCACGCCTTGCAATGCAGCGACCATATGAGCAGCTATATAATCCTATCGTCGTAGAGCGCGATGATAAAT
>CAYSTR010000639.1:0-1887 GCA_964433745.1 uncultured Oscillospiraceae bacterium
ATCTGCCGGGATGGGATCTTGAATTTGTAAAGAGAGAATATGGGAAACAAATATGCTTCCATGGCGGTATTGACAATCAACATGTCCTACCCTTCGGCAGTAAAGAGGAGGTTCGCAAGGAGGTATTGACCTGTTGTGAAATTCTTGCCTCTGACGGAACAGGGTATATCCTTGCCCCTTGTCATAATGTGCAGGCCATAACACCTGTGGAGAATGTTCTGGAGATGTACAACGTGGCTCGGTCATTTAAGCTGTAATGGTAATAAAAAAATTCGTTCATTTAAACATGGACGAATTTTTTTGTCTACGGCAGCTTTAAGTCAGCTTAATAATAAATCATGCATCAAGTTAATCCAACGGTTTATCCGGCTAAGATCCTTTTCAACAGTATGAACATCCTTCATAATAAATTCTGTTTTTACTCCCCCAAATATCTGCTTAGCCAGCTTCGCATGGGAGCTTAGCTCCTCCTTAGCAAACCCGGTGGAGATATAGGCGGGATTGGGTTTTAAGGATGCAATACAACCATCCTTTAACCCCTCCCTTAACCGTTCCATATCGCACCAGGGCGAAACTGAAACGCTAGACAGATTTTTGATTCGGTTTATGATATGAATACGCTCGTGTACCGGCTCACAGCAGCCGTAATAACATCGTCCCAGCAAGCCTGCAATCTCTAGCTGATACGGGAAGATGAACTCCTCAAACATTGATGCTGACATGCCGATACTCTCCTGCGATTCTAATAGCCCCCAAAGGTTTTCTATACATACCTGCCCGTCCGGCATAGACAAAAGCTTATTTGTATATCCGTAACTGCCGCTGCCTATGTAGTCGTTTCGGTTATTAAGTGTTAGGAAACCGCCAGCCTCTAGAAATTTAAACATTCTAAGCTGTTCATCGGTCAAAAAACGCATGATTGCATGGAACTCGTCCGGGTCCTCATAAGGCATGACTAAGAACCGCTCCATACCGGTGAGACGTATAAAGTCCCATGTCATACCCAGTGTCCACCAGAATGAGCCGCGAAGTCTGACATTTAAGATATCACCAAACACATTCTCCCACATCGAAAGCTCACGGATAGTACTCTTTGTATCCACATGGTATTGTGTAAACAAAAGAGTACTGATACTTTTATCATTGTCCAGTACAGGGACGGGTACATGTGCAAGTGAACGCCCCTTTATGTCTTTACTTGTTCTTTCAGCGGCTTTTGTTTTCCACCCATCAATTTTAAAATGCCAGTTTAGGCGAAACTCTGCGTCCAATACCGTATCGTCTGCCACTTGATTGGCATGATGGAGGCGCATACGCAAGGAATGTTCCGCCGCACGTCCCTCCGGTGAACGGCACATGAGAGAAGCTGCTGGTAAAAACTCGTCTGCCATACCTTGTGTCTCAAATAATATTATGGGATCTAAAAAGGATGGGTCATCATTATGGCGTATCCATTTATCCCTCTTTGCGGACATAATGTCTGAATTAGCTGTTTCTGCAATTTGTGCTGCCAGCTTCCGTAAAATGGCAATATCGCCTGGCTCTAACATTTCTTATCCCACCCATCTATCATAGTTATTTAAAAGCAATGTAATCAAGACACAGTGAAGCATCCTTGTCCCCTCGTAACAATAAACAAAGGCTGTTTGTACCAACTTTAATATTAAGACGTGTACTATATATATTATAGCACAGTTCCCCGTAATAGGATATCTTTATGTTACCCAGTATTGTCCCGTCGGGAGTGCTATCCCGCACCTCGCATTCACACTCTTTACCGGACATAAGGTAGGCAAACAGAAATATATCGGCATTTTTTGGTATGTTATGGATATTGGGATAACACACATAGTCGCCGTCTCTCATACCGTATATCTCGAACCCGCC
>CAYSTR010000640.1:0-1886 GCA_964433745.1 uncultured Oscillospiraceae bacterium
CTTAGTAAAATTACAAAACGGCACACTGCACACCTTCCCCCTTGCAGGAACAAGAAAACGGGGGGAAACAGAAGAGCATGATTTAGAATTGGAGCAAGAGCTTTTATCCGACGAAAAAGAGCTTGCCGAGCATAATATGCTTGTGGATTTGGGGCGTAACGATTTGGGGAAAATTAGTAAGTTCGGCAGTGTTGAGGTAGAAAGTTATCAATCCATACTCAAATTTTCCCACGTGATGCATATTGGCTCGACCGTCAAAGGCAGGATAGATGACAGATTTACCGCAATTGATGCTATTGAAGCTGTGCTGCCTGCAGGAACTTTATCCGGTGCGCCTAAAATAAGGGCTTGCGAAATTATCAATAAGCTTGAAAATAACAAGCGCGGTGTTTATGGCGGTGCAATCGGATACATTGATTTTACAGGCAATATGGATACTTGCATTGCAATTCGGCTGGTATTTAAGAAAAATGGTAAAGCGTTTGTGCGTTCGGGTGCCGGGATTGTGGCAGACAGTATTCCCGAAAATGAATTTATTGAATGTCAAAACAAGGCAAGAGCTGTAATTGAGGCGCTCAAAAAAGCTGATGGAGGTGAGATTTAATGGTATTACTTATTGATAATTACGATAGCTTTTCTTATAATCTATATCAACTGATAGGCACTCAAAACCCAGATATAAAGGTAATACGCAACGACGAAATGAGTATAGACGAAATAAAAAGCATATCCCCTACCCACATTGTTTTATCACCCGGACCGGGTAAGCCAAAGGATGCAGGCATTTGTATCGATGTTATTAAAAAACTGGGCAGTGAAATTCCTATTTTGGGTGTATGCCTTGGGCATCAAGCAATTTATGAAGCATTTGGCGGGACGGTTTCTTATGCCACAAAGCTGATGCACGGTAAGCAGTCTGATGCACTCCTTAATATGAACTGTCCGCTTTTTCGGGGAATAAAAAGCATCATTAAGGTTGCACGGTATCACTCGCTTGCGGGTGTCCCCGATACGTTGCCATCTTCCCTGTGCATCGTTGCCAACACCATAGACGGCGAAATTATGGCAGTTTCACATAAAGAAAAGCATATTTACGGATTGCAATTTCACCCTGAATCCATCTTAACCACAGGCGGCGATACAATCATAAGAAATTTTTTGGAGGTGCACTATGATTAAAGAAGCAATCGTTAAGCTCTCAAAGCGAGAGAATTTAAGCTATGACGAGGCATACTCGGTTATGGACGAGATAATGAGCGGCAGTACGAGTGATGTGCAAATTTCCTCTTATCTAACGGCACTTTCTCTTAAAGGTGAAACGATTGACGAAATTACAGCCTCGGCAGCGGGTATGAGAAAGCATTGCGTCAAGCTTTTGCACGAGCAGAATGTACTCGAAATAGTCGGAACGGGCGGCGACCATTCTAACAGCTTCAATATATCCACAACAGCAGCACTGATTGTATCGGCGGCAGGCGTACCCGTTGCAAAGCACGGTAACCGCAGTGCATCTTCAAAATGTGGTAGTGCTGATGTTTTGGAAGCATTGGGTGTGAATATCAACATCACATCAGAAGCCAGCGCAAAGCTACTTAAAACAATAAGCATCTGTTTTATGTTCGCTCAAAATTACCACATTGCTATGAAATATGTCGCGCCTGTAAGACGTGAGCTTGGAATCAGAACCGTGTTCAATATTATAGGGCCGCTGTCTAATCCGGCAGGTGCAAAGATGGAGCTTTTAGGTGTTTATGAAGAAAGCTTAGTTGAGCCGATTGCAAAGGTTTTGGCAAACTTAGGTGTGCAAAATGCAATGGTTGTTTACGGTAAGGACGGTCTTGATGAGGTGTCGCTTTCTGATAAAACTGTTGTGTGCGAGGTCAAAA
>CAYSTR010000641.1:0-1879 GCA_964433745.1 uncultured Oscillospiraceae bacterium
GCCGGATGATATGGAGCGCACAAGGGGTAGAGAAATAACGTTAAACTGATTATGCTTCATTAATCTTGCAGCATCGAATTTCTCTTGCTATCTGAATACTTATAGCTCCAAAACATTTTGTGATTAAAGATGATTCCTATATTGATGTCCATTTTGTCAATTACACTGAGCAAATGGCTTGGAATCAAAAAAGTAATATTGCGCCTTTTATTCCAAGTGAATAACCTTCTTTTAGAAGTGCAAGGAAGCGGCGAACGTTCATACCAGAAGAAGCATGGGCGTTTGCCGCTTATACAGCACTTTTAAAAATTTGCCGAGAGCGCGAAAACGGAGATTATAGACGGGTTCTTACACAAGTCAACTGAAAGCGCTTTCCTCAAAGCTTACTCTTTAATAAATGCTGTAATGTCAGAAATCACCTGTGGCTGCACTCGCTGGGCTGGGGAATAATCATTTGCGGTTTTGGTCTGAGTGTTAGGTGCTATAGTGAAAAAATGGGTAAGTCCGTCATAGAGTTTAAACTGAGCCATTGGGTTGCCATTCAATGCATTCTGCCAAAGAGGATAATCCTTGTTAGCAAACACCTGAAAATCCTCCGTACCCTGCTGAACCAGTATGGGCTTATCAATCTTTTCGGCTAAGGCAGCGGTATCAAAGGAATTCATTTCTTTTGCGTAAACACCCGGCATACCGAATACCTTCTCCTGCAAAAGCTGCTTATCAGTCAGCTTAGAAAGTGCGTTAAGCTTGTCAATTTCAGCGTTCAGCGTAACCTCACCTGCAGATTTCTGTTCAGGCGGCAACGTTGCGATTGCATCGTTATTCTGATCTATGAGAATATTTGTCAGTGTCCGTGTGCTCCCGGCCATGATAATTACACCGGAAAATAGCTCGCCGCTGTCAAAATAGATGCGTGGTGCAAGCATTCCACCGAGACTGTGTCCCAACAAATAAATTTTCTCATACCCCATGCCTGCAAGCAGCTTTGCGGCTGAAACCGCATCGTCGATGGTTTCATCTTTTACGGTAAAGCCTGCGATTTCCGGCCTTGCAAACCATTCCCCATGGGTAAAGGTGCGCTTGTCATAACGCAACACATCAATTCCGTCTTGCGCCAGTCCCCATGCAATATCACGAAACGGTGTGTTGCCAAAGGCGGTTTCATATGTCCTGTGGCCCAGAGCCATGTACTAGAACAACAGCGTATTCCGATTTTTTATCCACTAACTTAGTTAGCTTGCCTGGCAGCGATAGCTCTCCCTCACCAACGATGATGTCGGTCTCGGTGAGGCCCTCCGGCAAATCAGGACTTTCGCTTTGCCCCGACTGATAATAGTTAAACCATAACCCACTGATTTTTCTGTTCTTATCATATGGCAGCTGCACAATGACGCCCTGCACCGAAAAAGCAATATAAACCCGTACAATTTCTGTGCCGTCCTTTTGCTCGGTTTCGGTTTTTTCAACGCCAATATAATCGCCCACTCCAGCGATTGTGCTCTCCCACGCCGCCTTTAGCTTATCAGCGGGTAATGCAGTTTTCATCTTATCGGTAAAGAGTGGTATACATTCCTCGAACTGTTCGTTTCGGAGTTTGTCGATAAATTCAGTGGCCATTATTGTATAATCCATAGCAGGTTCCTCCTTATTTGACAGTGCGGCACAGGCCGCAAGTTAAATTATTAACATAAAGAAAAGCAAGGTTGCGAGTGTTTTTTTCATCAATTAAACCATAACCTTTCTGCGGTAAAGCTTTTGAGTAAAAAATATGCTTAGAGCCGTCACCACAGCGGCAAGCAGCAAATAGATTCCGCTAATCCCGACTGACACAACGTCCGAAACGCTGAAAAATGTAAGTGGTGAGAGGAAGTTCAGCACA
>CAYSTR010000642.1:0-1868 GCA_964433745.1 uncultured Oscillospiraceae bacterium
ATTTCGGCGGTGAGGACAGTACAGACGGTTCAAGAAAGCATGGATACGGACATATATTGAGGGGAATGCGTACACTAGACATGCCCGGAGTGGATACGATATGGCGGCAGATATTCCCCGGTGAGAAGAAAACCGTCAAGATCGATTTGTTTAATAACGGAAAAACAGAGATAGACACATCCGCGAACCATCATTTCCCCAAATATGCTTCATCTGTAGCACATCAAAAAAACCTCCGTTATACCATGACGGAATCCTTTGCTGTGTATGGGTGCGGTCTTACATTTGAGCAGATGAAATGGATTACTAACTTCCAATATGTCCGTGGGATAAACATCACTACAATGAGCTGTTCTCACCTTAGTGCAAGGGATTATCATATGGCAAGAGAGCGCCCGATGTTTACGAAGGAATATCCTAACTGGGCTTATATCACTGCATATCATGAGTATACCGCAAGATTCGGATACTTATTAAGCATAGGTAAGCCTGTATTGTCTGCCGCTTTGTATCTTCCCATACGTGATATGTGGGCAGGCGGAGCGGATGTAGATAAGGTCGCCTGGTGTAATGATGTACTAGCTAAAAAGATGTTCGATAGTAATTATGATTATGATTTTTTGGATGATGATTTGTTGGAAAGCGATGAGACGGTATGTAAAAACGGTATGCTTATTGCGGGAGAGATGCAGTACGATACAGTTTTTATCAGCTTTACAAAATATATAAGTAAAAAATCTATTGAGAAACTCAATCAATTCATTGGCAGTGGATTAAAGGTGTATTATATCTCTGGCGGCAGTTGCCCCATCGAAAAAGCTCATGTAATTACTATGGATGAACTGGGAGCACATATAAATGGTATGATTAAGGTGGATTGTGGTCACAGCCTTAAAGCGTGTAAACGAGCGACAGAAACCGATAATCTATACTTTATTACTAACGAGGACACCGAAGCTATAAGCTGTAGCATAAGCTTTAGTGAGACAAAACCGGCATTCATTATTAGTTTAGAAAACGGTGAAATTAAAAAAGCAGACGACAGTTTCTGTAAAAGCGGTGAATGGACAATACCATTTGACTTCAGCTTTGCAGAGGCTAAGGTGATTGTGTTTACCGATAATGACCTGTCCGCCGATGTCTATACATGTAATGATACACAGGTTATTAAAACTTTATCAAACAAGTGGATGTATGCTAAGATAAGGGAGCATAAAATCGGAGAGCATAACTTTGAAATTACAGAGCTAAATGAGAATCCCGGTAATATTAGTCTGGGAGACTGGTGCGAGGTGATAGGCAGTGAATTTTCCGGAACTGTAGCGTATGAGACTACGTTTATATGCTCTGATAAAGAAAGCAGACAGGCGGAAATATTAGACCTTGGTACGGTTAAATATAATTCTGAAGCGTGGCTTAATGGGGTTTATCTGGGTAAACGAGCATGGAGCTCTTATTCTTATGACATAAAAGGAGTTATTAAGGAGGGTCAGAACAAGCTGGAGATTAGGGTAACGAATACATTTGCCAATCAATTTGTTTCTACAAAATCATTTGACAAATGGACACCCGAGCAGATTGCCAACTATCACAAGATGGCTCTTGCATACGAGGTCGATTCGATTCCTAGCGGACTTTATGGTCCTGTAACAATAAAAGGAAAAGCCAGAGCCGGTAGTTAGTACTAACATCTGATAAAGGATACATGTGTTAAAAATACGTGTATCCTTTATATGTCATAGGATTCATTTTAAAAAGAAATCTGAATAGAAAACTTTTTGGGTAAATATTTTGAAAATATTCGAGAAAACTATTGACAAAATATAGCTAAAAAGGTATAATAATAAAGCATGACTGCGACCATGATA
>CAYSTR010000643.1:0-1864 GCA_964433745.1 uncultured Oscillospiraceae bacterium
CTCTGCATGAAGATTAAACTTGACAGGAATACCTTTCTTTACTGTGATAGGCGCGTAGCTTCTTGGAGAAACCTCTATAGTAACAACCTGATAGCCATCAACGATATTGGGGTTAAAGCCTGCTGTATCGCTTTTCTCTGTGCCTAACCCCAAAAATCCCGACATAGAAAGTCCTGTATTAAACATTCCGACACCGAGAATGATAACAAGCACAGCGCTGACCATCATCAGCTTTAATGTAAACTTCTTTGAAAGCATGGAGCTTACCGCTCCAAATCCGAACATAAGCAATGAAGTACCCAGTGCAAACAAAAACATGGAAATTGCACCTTGTATCGGTGAGCCTGTTGATAATGCATATAACTGCATCGCTTGCAGGGGACCACAGGGCATAAGACCGTTAAGTAGCCCGACATATAAAGGACTATTGCTTTTACCTTCTATGCCGCCTGTTAAAAATCTAGGCATCCGGGGGCTGAATTTACGAAACCACCGCCCAATGGACGGCGGGAATATGTTCAGCATATTAAGCCCCATAACAATCATAAACAACCCGGCGAACAATGCCACTGCACCACGCATAACGCCGCTCGCGCTTACAACAGAGCCTATCCCACCCACAATGCCGCCGACTATAGTATAGGAGATGATTCTACCGAGGTTGTATAGGAATGATGGACGCATACGGTCAGATTTGCTTTCGGCCTTTGCGTAAACCAAACGGGATGGGCTTACGCACTGCGAAAGGCATATACCACCGCACATACCAACACAGTGAACGGAGGTCAGCAGTCCGACAACGAAAATCGCCGCATAGCTCATTCCTGTTTTGGCTTCGGGGAAATAGTTAAAGAAATCAAAACCGCCGAATCGATTGATCACCATAGCTGATCCCAAAATGATGATGGCAATGACGGCTATTTTAGGATAGTTTACTTTGTTACCTTGTCTTATATTCGAGGAATGGTCTACTACCTTATAATCAAGAGACGAGATAGTCTGCTTGATTAAGGATAATTCGACCATACCCTCATCATAAGTAACACTAACCCTACCACTATTGTAGCTTGCTTTAACGCTCGATACGCCTTTTAAGGCTTTGAGTTTCTTTTCGATCTTCATTTCACAACCGCTACAAGTCATACCATTTACAATAAGATGCTTTGAAACTTCGCTTTGTGCCATTGCTGTACCTCCTTAATTTGTTATTAATGACAGGGAGCGTATCTGACAAACCAAAGCGCCGCTGTTACTATTGCTATACAAACAACTATAGTAAGCCAGTTTTTCGTAATCCATAATTTAGTATACAATATAAATATCATCACCTTCTTCATTTTAGCTCATTGTAAGTTAAATGTATGGAGATTGTATGGAGGTTAACATTTGCGAATATACTGTTATATATGAAAAACTAAATTTAGAATGGGGGATAATATATGGTTGTAACACCAGGTATTCGCGACTTGGAATCAAAAGTTATAAAAGGAATACGATATTTTGAGCTTACCTCAGAGCCCGTAACTTGGGAAATACTAAAAGGTGTTTACATAAAAGGTTGGGGCTATAACGGCAGCATTCCAGGGCCTACCATAAAAGCATACAGCGGTGAAACAGTTCAAATACGGGTGATTAACAGATTGCCGGAAGCTACCACAGTTCATTGGCATGGTCTTGATGTTCCGAACAATATGGACGGTGTTCCCGAAATAGAGCCCACCCCCAAGATAGAGCCGGGACATTACTTTGACTATCGTTTTAAAATAACAAATCCGCCGGGGACTCATATGTATCACACGCACTTTAATTCTGTAAAACAGCAAATGATGGGGCTTAGCGGAGCGTTTATTGTGTTAGATAGCAG
>CAYSTR010000644.1:0-1864 GCA_964433745.1 uncultured Oscillospiraceae bacterium
AAATGGATACACAAAGATGATAGGCAGAACCGCAATCATTGCCACCGTCATTCGTATCGCCAATGGTGTGAGCTCTGCTAGGGATGCGCTCATACCCGCACCAGCCTGTGACCTCATTCGTGCCGCCAGCGCATCTACCTCCGACAGATAGTTATAGAGCACATACTGCAGTGTGTTGTATGCTGAGTTAGTCATTAAGAAAAGGTTATCTCTGAAATTATTCCATTGGTTTACGCTCTCATAGACCACCACTGTTGCCAGAATAGATTTCGACAGGGGCAGCATCAGCTTCCAATATATTGTGATGATCCCTGCACCGTCAATCTCCGCTGATTCCTGCAGAGCAGCGGGTATGCTCTCCATATATGTCTTTATGAGAATAAGGTAGAAGGGCATAATAATATAGGGCAGGATATATGCTAGAAAATTATTAGTGAGCCCTAGCATTTTCATGTTAGTAAACCATGGGATAAGCCCTGCATTGAAGTACATCGTCACCAACACGATACGGTACAGTAGCTTTCGCTTGTACATCTCTTTCTTAGTAAACAAAAAGGCTAGAAAGGACGAGCCGAGCACCGTGCCGCCTGTACCGATGACCGTTTTAAGCACCGACATAACTATCGCCTCGGTTATGCCCTTCAACTGCAGTACATTGAGATAGTTGTCGATATGAAGCCCCCTGGGAAAGAGGATTAATGCGCCGGAGGAGGCCCATACATTGTCGCTTATAGTCAAGATAAAGATATAGTATAACGGGAAGATACAAATTATTGCGTATAAGCAAAATAATAAAGCATTTATAAACCGGAAACAACATATACCTAAGGTCTTTTCCTTCATGCAACCGCCCCCTAGAGAATGGATTCTCCTCTGATTTTTTTAGACAACAGATTAGCTGAGAACAAAAGGACAATGCTTACTATAGACTTTAACATACCAACCGCTGTGGCAAATGAATAGTTATACCCCATCAACCCGTTTTTGAGCCCCACATTGTATACATACAAGTCCAATACCTCTATTTGATTCTTGTTCATTGCGTTCTGGAACACAAAGTACTGCTCCATCCCGGTATTCAGAAAGCTTGCGATATTCAGAATCAGCATCACAAATAGTGTGGGTATCAAATGGGGGAGAGTGATGTGCAGCATCAGGTTAAAGCTCCCCGCACCGTCTATCCTCGCCGCTTCATACAATTCGCTGTCGATAGATGAGATAGACGCCAGATAGATAATGGCAGACCACCCTAAGGTCTTCCAGAGATAATAGGCGGTTTGTACCAACCAGACATTGTTGGGGCTTGCAAGAAAATTGATTGGTGTATCCACTAATCCTGTTATGAGCAGCAGACGGTTTATAAACCCCTCGTCAATCGAGAATAAGGCAAAGGCAAAGGCGTATACCAGCGGCCAGCTCAAAAAGTTCGGCATTGTTGTCAGGGTTTGGACAATCTTTCGTATATACTTATTAGTAATCTCAACCATTAGTACCGCAAAGAGCATGGGGAACAGCTGTGATATAAACCCCAATCCGCTCATTGCAAATGTATTCGTTAAAACCCTTATGACATCTCCGCGGCTGATTTCATCGAAAAGCATCATCCTAAAGAAGTAAAACCCCATAAATTTACATTGCGACAGGGAAAAACCGGGCTTATAATCAAAGAATGCGTATATCCACCCATACAGAGGCAGATACGAGAACAAGAACACCAGCGCGACAAACGGGAGCGCAAGCCAGAACAACCTGTATTTTTGTTTTATATGTAATTTTTTTGTTGTTATCATCTACTGCTCCTTTGGTATTGAGTTTAGTATTAGTATAACATCATAAAAAGCAAGTGAAAAGTATCTAAATTATT
>CAYSTR010000645.1:0-1842 GCA_964433745.1 uncultured Oscillospiraceae bacterium
CCTGCTTTCATCAAGGAAATGCATAACCGCGGCATACTCGTTGTTCCGTTCATCAGCAACCACTGGGACAGGGAGCTGGGTAACACCGCCCTCAAAAACCGTGAGGCACTCTCAACCCAGATAGCTGATTTTATCTCACGCTACAATCTGGACGGTATAAACATTGACATTGAGAACGTCAACGAGCAGTACCGTTCACAGTATACAGATTTTACCAGACTTCTGCGTCAGAAGCTTCCTAACAAGCTAGTAACAGTGGCAGTTGCGGCAAACCCCAAGGGTTGGACATTGGGCTGGCACGGCTCATACGATTACAAGGCACTGTCCGACTACAGCGACTACCTCATGATAATGGCGTACGATGAGTCCTACCACGGTTCAGCACCGGGTCCTGTATCCTCTGCCGGATTTTTTGAGAACTCTATAAAGTATGCACTAAACCAAGGTGTACCCCGCAGCAAGATTGTCACAGGTATTCCGTTCTTCGGACGCTACTGGAAACAGGGCGAGGCTGTAGGCGGTATCGGTCTTGCGGCGTTCGATGTAGAGTACCTCATCAAAAATTACCAGTCGACTGAGCATTATGATGTGACCAGCCAATCAGCAAATGTTACCATTGTCATTCGTCCGGAAGACCCCAAACCCAAGATTTGGGGCGGACGTATACTGGGTGAGGGAACGTATACCATCTGGTACGATAACCTGACCGCCGTACGCCACAAGCTGGAAACCATACACCGCTACGATATAAACGGTGCAGGCAGCTGGGCATTAGGTCAGGAGGACACCTCAGTGTGGGACTTCTATTCCAGCGCACTAAACGGCACGACAGCTCCCGCACCTGAAGAGCCCGCTCCCGAAGAGCCTGCCCCGGAAGAACCTGCTCCCGAGGAACCTGCACCCGAGGAGCCCGCTCCACCCGCACCCGGCAAGAAGCCTAAGCCGGAGAAGCCCTCAAAACCCGGCAAGAACAAAATTATAAGTATACTCGACAGTAAGGGCGGCAAAAAGGTCAATGACAACAGTGTCCTGACACGTGCGGATGCCGCTATAATTCTAGCCGAATTCGGGTTCATCGAGCCCGCAGCGGACAGCGGATTCAGCGACACCAAGGGCGTTAAGGGCGCAGGACAGATAGGCGCACTCAAAAACCGCAAGGTCATAGGCGGCGACAAATTCTTCCCCAACAAGCCCATAACACGCGGCGAGCTTGTTATAATGCTCGACAAGATGCTCGTTCTCCCGGATACCATCAACTTCCACACACTGCCCTACACCGATGTAAAGCGCGGTACTGAGGAGGACTACAGTATCTCCAAGCTATATTACTTCGGTCTTGTAAAGGGAACAGGCAAAAGCTTTAACCCTAACGGCAATGTCACGGTGGGTGATATGGCGCTCATATTCGATATAATCGAGCACTACGAGTATCCGCTCAACCCGGACAGACAGCTTGAAATAGACAAAAACGATACAATGGAAACACGCTAAGCACTAGAAATAAAATGCACCGCCTTTTTGTGGCAGTGCATTTTATTTTGTTCCTTATACCCAGCTAATTTTAATTGGGGATAGTATTACATCATTTTCGTCCAATCCATAAAATAGAATGGCTCGCTGTTTTCACTCTCCCAACATTCGCGGACATAGTTAGCAAGCGGCATTTCGGAGGGCGCATCCACCGGCTTTCCTATGGGGCTTGCAAAAAGACATGCCACATTAGCTGCAACAGCATAGGTTCTGTTCCTATCTGCCCATGGTGTTTGCAGGATTACAAAAGCCGAATCCTCCCTCGATTTTCCAATTAGCCTATAACCATCTATTAACGGTATTTCCATGTCA
>CAYSTR010000646.1:0-1842 GCA_964433745.1 uncultured Oscillospiraceae bacterium
TGATGTTTTTGGATTACGATAAGATGTTGCAGTAAAACCTTATATGTTATTTTTTTGATTTAAGGGGCTGTTTTGGTACAGCCCCTTAATTAATCAAGAAATTCCTGTGTTTCATAATAATAAGACTTACTCGATGCCTTTCATGAAAATCTCATATCATCAATTTGGTCTGTCAGAACACCCTACTACCTTGACACAATTAGATTTTAGGATATAACCACTGTAATTTACCTCTTGCGTCATGGATTGAGAAATGCCAATTCACAGTTCTTGCGTTAGCATTTCGTGTGGCTTCCCAAGAGGAGAGCTGTTTTTGCAATAACTCAATGGTTGGTATTCTGCGCTCTAAGCATTGTTTTGTCAAAACCGAAAGTTCGATTTCTGCGATATTAAGCCAACTGCCGTGCTTCGGTGTGAAATGAATTTCAAGACGTTTAGCAAGTGCAAATGCTTTCTGTGGCGGAAATGTTTCATAGAGCGATGAAATGCTGTGCGTATTCAAATTGTCCTGCACAAGGCGGATTTTAGGGGCATTAGGGAAATCGACTTCAAGCAAATGCTCAATTTGGTGTGCCCAGTCCTGCTTTGTCCTATGTTCACTTGCGGTCACATGTCGCCAATTCTCGTGCGGTGCAGTGAAAATGAAAATACTGCAAGTGCCGTTTCGCGTGTATTGATAATCCTTCTTTTCTATCTTGCCGGGCTTTGCGGCAATCGGCGTATATCGTTCACCTAAAAGCTGTACAGGCTGCTCGTCCATACACACAAGCGGACAGTTTTCATCACGAGGCATAGCGTAAACCGCTAAAATGTCCTCCATTCGTGCAACAAATTCACCGCTGTATTGTTTCGGTATGCACCATTGCTTTTTCAAGTGAGGCTTAAGTTGAGTTTTTTTAAAGTGCGCCGGATGGTTTCCCTGCTACCGCTTGGCAGTATCTCAAGTTCAATAACCTTTTCGGTCAAGAGCCGAACCGTCCATCTTGCGTAGCCGTCGGGGGCTTCGCCGCAAGCGAGTGCAACAATGCGTGCCTCTCTTTCGCCTGTAACAATCGGTTTCTTTGATGACTGGGTCGGGGTTTTAAACTTCAGCGCATACTCAATCCCTTGTTCACAATAATCTTGCAGGGTGTGATAAACCGTTACTTTGCTTACACCGCTCCTTGCCGCTATTTCTTTCTGTAACGCGGGTTTCCCTGTGCTTTCATCCGCTAAAAGCAATATGTTTGCACGCCGCTTGTAGTGTTCAATTACCGCTAAAGAACTTGCTTATGTTAAACTTAAAAATCCTTGCGGTAATTGAACTTTATTTAAATTGTCTAAAAAATATTTCATATTTTTTAGACTTAGTATAGTAGTAGGTCTTTGATGTCGTTTTATCCTCGGCTATTCTATGTGCAGTATTCCTTTCCTCTTCTGTCAATTGCACTCTGTATTTCTTGTTCATCAATATACCCTCTCCCTTTCGGCTTTGGGTTTATTCTAACATTAAATTCTTTTTGTGTCAAGGTACTACATATAATTTATGCCGTATCAATATGTTTCTACACGATATTGGTTACGATAAATTTAGTATAGAACACGGTGACACATTAATCGACCCAATACATAAGGACGACGAACCCTTTGAAGCGATTGTTTCAAATCCTCCCTATTCAATTAAATGGGAGGGTGCTGACAACGGAACACTGATAAATGACCCTCGTTTTTCTCCTGCCGGAATACTTGCCCCTAAATCAAAAGCCGACCTTGCTTTTATTATGCACAGCCTTTCTTGGCTTGCTACTAACGGCACGGCGGCGATTGTTTGCTTTCCGGGTGTTATGTACCGTGGTGGTGCGG
>CAYSTR010000647.1:0-1841 GCA_964433745.1 uncultured Oscillospiraceae bacterium
GAAAAAAAGGGCTCGTAAAGAGCCCTTTTTTGTTGTAGAATATTAAATTATGAAAGAAATAAACTTACAACAAAAAGATTATAAATCAGGAATAGAAAATTATCAACTTGGACCTATGTCAATATGGTAGACACGAAAACGTGGAAAGTAGGTAACAGATGAAGTTGTGTCAAGGAAAGCAGGAAGATTTTTTTCAAGTGAAGTTCTTGAAAAAAATACTCTGCGCCCTTGACACTGTATAAGACCAAGACCATGTTTTAGTGGGTGCAGTTCATCTGCACCCACTGCCTCCTGGCGAAGGCAAGGGGTTTGGGGAACAGAGTTACCCAAGGTCTTAAACAAAGCTTTGAATTCAACGGCTTTTGAGGCTTTTAAAATAAGCCCTCTCGTACTCTATTAGAGTATGATAACCAATGCCGGAATGTAATCGCTGACAATTATAGTAACCTTCAATATATTGAAATAACGCTAATCTTGCTGTTTCATAGTCAGGGTATAAAGTCAAATAAACCTCCTCTTTTTTTAGACTTGCATTGAAAGACTCCATTGGTGAGTTGTCATACGGATAACCCTTTTTACTGAACGAGTGGGTTATAGCGTGCTTAGATAATAGTTTTTCAAGTTCAATGCTTATGTACTGAGAACCCAAATCGCTATGTAAAATGAGGTTTTCCGGCTTACCTCTTTGAGATATGGCTTTCTTGACTGCATTTACAACAAGTTTTGCATCCATACTTGTTGAATATTCGTAACCTATAATTTTCCGCGAATAAAGATCAAGAATCAAAGCGAGATATGTCCAACCATTCTTTACTGTGTGAATATAGGTTATATCCGATAACCATTTCTTATTTGGTTTACTCGCAATGAAATTTTGGTTAATGATGTTTGGCTTGGCATCTTTACAGGCTTTTGAACTGGCAGGTCGATATTTTTTAATTGTAACAGGTCTAAGATTTAGCTTTTTCATTATTTTCAAAACACGTTTTTGACTTGATTTTATGCCTTTACGGCTTAGAGCCTCTCTTATTCTAATAGAACCATACCTTCCTTTGTTCTCAGCAAAAACTGATAGAATCTGTTGTGATAAAACCTTGTTTTCATTGCTTCTTTTAGATGGAACTTGATAAAGACTTTTATAGTAAGTTGAGCGGTTTATATTTAGAATTTTGCACAGTAGCTTTACATCGTGCTCTTGGCTCAATTTTTCAATTTGTTGGCACCTATCTCTTATGCTCGGGCAAAGATACTTAATGTTTTTTTTAATATCAAATTTTCTTCTTCTAAAGCCATTAATCGCTTTTGCAGAGCTTTGATTTCATCAACGCTTATGCTTTCACCATCAGGCATTTTTACTTCGGAATACTTTTTCGCCCATTTGTAGAAGACTGAAGGTGATATCCCGAACTCCTTTATGAGTTCGCTGCTTGGCTTGCCGGACTTATACAGCTCAACAACAGTCTTCTTGAATTCGTCAGTATATTTTGGAACTTGAATAATGATCACATCCCTTTTTCTTTTAGTTTAGTTTTTTCTCGATTTCGTGTCCACTTTTTTATACTAACACCAGGGCTGATTTTAACAGCCCCTTTAAATTTGCCTTAAAGAGTATTACCTAATCCATATTTTAGATTCACTTACAGCAAGGTTTTCACCTGCTACAATTTCACCCAGAACGCTATCGGTAACGGTAACATTTGTCAGCGGTACGCCTCCTGTGTTGGTGACCACATACTTAAACATAGCGGTCCCACCGGCAGGTAACAGCGGCCCAGGAGATGAAGTGGCATGAATCCACGTTGCGCCGTTGTCCACGGAAACATATTTCACTATAGAGATAG
>CAYSTR010000648.1:0-1838 GCA_964433745.1 uncultured Oscillospiraceae bacterium
ATTTCTCAAGATTTTAATGACAAATAGCAGATTTGCAACTTTACTTAGAAAACCCATCCTCTTTATAAGCACAATAAAATAGATAAATGACAGTCGGCAATGGTTTTTTGTGATGGGATAGATTTTTAAAGGCAGAGGAGAAATCTCCATGAAAAACGTAGTCGCTACGGTTAAAAACCATTATTGACATTTGTGTACAATGAAAAGCTTTTTTGCATCAAAAAGTGATTTCTACTAGGATAAAACAGCACTCCACAAGCCATGTGGGGTGCTGTTTTTTTGATTGAAGCTTTGCTTAGAAAAACTGTAAGCCTACGCTTTTATAATAAAGGTAACTAGAGCTACCTATAGCCACCTCTACCCAAGCAAGCAGATTGAGGTAGCCAACAAGTTGGACGTACTCATGGGAACGGTAGCCGATTCTGCAAATGTAGCCAATTTGTAGCCAACAAAAAGAAAAATCCTTGCAAACCCGCATAAAATTAGGGTTTGCAAGGACTCAAGACCTATTCCCACTCAATCGTAGCCGGAGGCTTAGTAGTGATATCATACACAACGCGGTTAATACCGGCGACTTCGTTCACGATTCGGGTGCTGGCTGTTTCGAGCAGCTCTAGCGGCAGCTTAGCCCATTCTGCTGTCACAAAATCGGTGGTGTTAATCGCACGTAGTGCAAGCGTATATTCATACACACGACTATCTTTGCGTACACCCACAGACTGAAGATTGGTCAGAACAGCAAAGTATTGCTTAGTCGATTTGTCAAGACCTGCCTTAGCGACCTCTTCACGGAAGATATAGTCCGCATCACGTAGAATGTCAAGCCGTTCTTTTGTAACTTCTCCGATACAACGAACCGATAAACCGGGTCCCGGGAATGGCTGACGGCGAACTAGTACCTCATCAAGACCCAGAATTTCTCCCAGACGGCGAACCTCATCCTTGAAAAGAGAACGTAGAGGTTCAATTATCTCTTTAAAATCAACTACAGAGGGCAGACCGCCTACATTGTGATGGCTCTTTATGGCAGCAGCATCACCAATACCCGATTCTATGACATCCGGGTAGATAGTTCCCTGTGCTAAATAATCGACTGCTCCTATCTTACGTGCTTCTTCTTCAAAGACGCGAATGAATTCTTCACCTACAATACGACGCTTTTGTTCGGGATCGGTTACTCCCTTTAGTTTACCTAGGAATCTGTCCTCGGCATGAACTCTGATAAAATTTAGGCTTTGACCGGAAAATGCCTTCTCAACTTCATCTCCCTCGTTTTTACGCATGAGACCAGTGTCAACATATATGCAAGTGAGCTTGTCTCCGATAGACTTAGAAAGCAGAGCGGCACATACTGAGCTGTCCACACCACCGGATAGAGCCAGAAGAACCTTTTTGTCACCGACCTTGTCCTTTAGTTCCTTGAGCATTCCGGCTGCGAAATCCTCAATGCTATAGTCACCGGTGCATTTGGCGATGTCAAACAGGAAGTTCTTGAAAACCTGTGAACCGTTCTCGCAGAGGCTTACTTCCGGATGGAATAGAACACCATAGAGATTTTTAGCGGGATTTTCCATTGCCGCACATTGACAAGTATCAGTTTTTGCGGTAATATTAAATCCAGAGGGAACAGCGGTGATGATATCATTGTAGCTTAAATATGAGTTGTTAACAGAGGGGATTCCCTTTAAAAGATTACCTTCTGATGATATGTAAGCTTCAAATACACCCTGTGTATTTGATCCTGCCGCCTCTACCTTGCCGCCTAGAGAATGTGCTCTTACTTGAATACCATAACAGATGCCGAGTATAGGGATACCTAGCTCTAATATTTACTTGTC
>CAYSTR010000649.1:0-1838 GCA_964433745.1 uncultured Oscillospiraceae bacterium
GTGTACCCAAAACAACAGACATCACAACCATCGGCGGCACCGACTTTTTATCCTCTTTGGAAACGATAATGATAACAGGAACGGCAAGCAGAAGTGCTATCACACCGCCTTTTAGCCACCACGCCATACCAAACAAATCGGTGTTAAAGATGATAAACGGCATGATGAAATAAAAGGCAAATGCAGAGAAAATCGCATATTTATCAAGCTTCATCTTAATCATTGGTAAAATGTCAACTACTCCTGACACAAGTCCAACCAGTGCGGTTAATAAAAATTCTCTCATGTTCTCTTTTCCTCCATATACTTTGTATTGCAAGCCTTACATAAGACTTCATATTTGTAGCTTTCCAAGTTTTTATCAAGAAGGGTGAATAGCGGTGAATGGTCGGACGGACAGCACAACCTGTTTTTGATAATTATCAGCTCATTTTCGCTAAGATTTGCAGAACTGCCATTATCAAACGCAATGTGCATACTGCCACCGCCACCGCACTTGCATTGATAAAATAACTGAAAGCTGTCATAAGTAACATAACACAGATAGCCGATTGTTTTGCCGCAGCTTTCGCAGTAAATCCAACCACCGTATCCGCTTGCAAGCTTTGTGTTTGTTAATTCTTTGATTTTAGGTATTCTTGACATATGCTCCCCCTTACGCCTCCGCTTTAATGATACGCATATTTTTGGACTCAAGGAGCTTTTCAAGAAAACCTCTGATAGCTTGTGGAGAACGATATTTGGGCAAGCTTCCAAACACAAGGGACAACTCGTCCATTTCCTCCATAGCCTGTGTAAAGCCAAGAGTATCGGTGCTATCAAGTTTTTCCAAACTGCTGTATTCCAAATGATTGGGATTTAACCGCTGACTTTTGATTGCAAATCCCACACGCTTTTTGCAGTCGCAGCACCCCGCCCGCGATAAACCGCAATATTCACCCAAAAACTCCCCGACTTTTTTTCGTATGCGTGAAAGCCGCTGACGATAGGCTTCGGGGGTAATATCAAGTATTTCTCCGCAAATCTTGCTGTCCGCCTTAAACATAACCCCTAAAACATAGATTAGGCGGCTTTCGGGATCAAGGCATTGCAGCATTACATTGGTGCAGGATTGCTTTAATTCTTCGGCTAAAACATTCTCGTCCACCCGTTGCAGCAAGTCCTCGGTATTTGGAATAAACCCTGCTCGGATATCTTCGCCGTAAAACTCAAAGCTAAGAGGGCGCTGTGCAAACATAGACTTTTTGCAGCCAATTAAATAGTTGCTGGCGATGCGATAAACCCAAGTGGAAAAGGCACTCTCCTTGCGAAAGGTTGAAAGCTGGGTGATGATTTTGATGATGATTTCCTGCGCCCCATCTTCGGCATCGTGAGGACTGCCGAGCATACGCAAAGAAAGGTTGTAAATCATATCCTCTACGCTGACGATAAGGTCTTGAAGTGCTTGCCTGTCACCGCTTACAGCTTTATCCACCAATTCAAAGGTTTCATTGTTCATAGACTTCTCTCCTTTTTTTGCTTCACTTAATTAGACAGTGGTGGAAGGTAGGTTGTGACAGAATAAAATATAAAAAATTGTAGCAACCTACAAAGCGTTTTTAATGAGTAATCAGAATCATCCTCATACCCATTAGTATACGCTCACTTCATCAACTCTACAAGCTACTTTGCAGGCCGCACATGCCAATCATCAAACAATGAGCCGGATATGGTTAGGCTGTCACTTAGATTGATTTGCAACATACCGGCCGGCGTCCATGCGTCAATGATTTCAGCATACGCCGTGTACCGCCCATCGGGATACCACACCGGCGAAAAGTGGCAGGGCCGGTTGTAGG
>CAYSTR010000650.1:0-1834 GCA_964433745.1 uncultured Oscillospiraceae bacterium
ACAAGCTATAACTTCTATCAGCGTATAGCGGAAACCGCAACGCATTTGGCTTCGGCAGCAAGTGCAGCACTTTCGGTGACAACGGATAGCGGCGGCAGTACCGGTGGGAACGGCGATAACAGCGGCGGCGGTGGTGGTACAATAACCCCAACCGTAAATACCACCAAAGCCATAAGCGAAATCAAAAACGCCCCCATAGGCGGCACTGTCATCGTCAATATGAACGGTACGACGGGGATTCCCGCAAGCATTTTGGAAGCCGCCAAGGGCAAGGATGTCAATGTGGTGTTTAACTTCGGCAGCTACACTTGGACGATAAATGGCAAGTCCATGGGCACTATTCCGGCGGGCAGGATTTTCTATGACTTGGGCGTTAAAACCATCAACGAAAGCAAACTTGCGACACTTGCTAAAGGCGAGGGTGTGTTACAGCTTGAAATCGCACACAGTGGTGCATTACCCTTTACCGCTACCCTTTCTTACCCTGTGGCAGCGCAGTATGAGGGTAAAACCTTGCAGCTATTCTACTGGAACGAAACGGCAAACAAGCTTGAATACCGCACATCAGGCATGGTGAAAAACGGCAAGGTTACTCTTACATTTAATCACGCATCAAAGTATGTGCTAACGGTTTATGACGGCAAGGATAACCCCAACACCGGCGGCCTCAATCCGTTCACCGATGTTTCGGAGGATGACTGGTTCTTCAACGCCGCGCTTATCGCTTACGAACAGGGCTTGTTTACAGGCACAAGCGAAACGACCTTTAGCCCGACAATGTCCATGACGAGAGGAATGTTTGCAACCGTGCTGGCACGGCTTGACGGTGTTGACCTTTCGACTTACACCGTATCGCCGTTCTCTGATGTAGACATCAACGCTTATTATGGCAAGGCGGTGGCATGGGCTTCCGAAAAGGGTATCACTGGCGGCGTAGGCGGCGGCAAATACTCTCCCGACAAAGCCATCACCCGCGAGGAAATGGCGGTGCTGCTATATAAGTACATGAAGCATAAGGGCATAACGCTCCCCGAAACCGGAAGCAAAGAGCCGTTCTCGGATGCAAACCAGTTCAGCCCGTGGGCGGTGGATGCTATCGCCGATATGCGCAGATTAGGCTTAATCGGCGGCGTGGGCGGCAACCGCTATAATCCCAAAGGCACAGCGACCAGAGCCGAGGTCGCGCAGATATTCTTAAACTACCTCAATGCAACCATAGAATAATTCAGTAACTGACCGAAAGAGCTACGAACAAGCGCCGCCGTAGAGAAAGATCGGCGGCGCTTTTCTCTAATTCTTGCCTTATAGGAGGATCAGCAATGCAAACAGAAGCAGTTATAAACATTTTAATCACCGGTATCGATCAGACTATGTTTGAAGTTATTTGCCATGCATGGGACAAATATAAGGCAGAGTTAATAAACACTCCTGATGTTGTCAGTGCAATAAAAGAACTGTCAAGCAGGAATTTTCATCTCATCTGCGTCGTTTTACCGGATGATGAGAATGAAAAAAATCGCACAATCGAGCAAATTACGTTGCTTCGAGATATGACACCCGCACCAATTATCGTGCTGACACATCATCCCTTTGAACCGGAGCTTTTGATAAAAGCGCTGGATGAGGGAGCAGATGACTTTCAAGTCTGCCCCGGTACGATAGAGGAAGCAACAGCTATCGGTATGGCGTTAATTCGCCGCTATACACAGTTTAATACAGGTAGGAAAGAACGACCCTATACCATGTTGATTAGCGAGAACATTATTATCAGTGTGGTATTCCGCAAGGTGTTCGTGCGCGGCAGGGAGGTCGAGCTGATGAAAAAGGAGTTTGA
>CAYSTR010000651.1:0-1827 GCA_964433745.1 uncultured Oscillospiraceae bacterium
GCTTGCCGGCGTAGACATACCACGCCCGTGCTTCCGGCACATAACATAATTCCTGTTGGTGCAGGTCATAGAACAGGCGGGACACGCCGATGTCGTTTTGAGGATAATCCGGGTTTTCTTCGGGTTTAAGAGAGCGCAAGCGGTCGAGTATGATATCAGACATCTAATCCCTCCAATGCAAAAGGACAGCCCATCTAAGCAGGCTGCCCTTTGTGATATTTTATTCATATGACCGCTTGCAATTGCTCTGCCGCTTGCCGCTCCTTGTATTCCTTGCGCCGTTTTGCTTCGTACTTGCGCTGTGTTGCCCTCCGCTGGTCGAGCTTGCGTTTTCTCTCGGCTTCCTCTGCCAGTTCCTCTGGGGTCATTTCTGCCATCGCTTCCCACTTGCCGATAAAGTTGAGATAAATCTCCACTTGCTGTTGTCGTTCGCCGGTTGATGTATCGGCTTCATGAACGATGATTTTGTCCACAAACTCGTTTATCATGGGGGTGGTCAGCTCGGTGAAGTCAGTATATTTCCTTGCTATCTCAATGAACTTATCCGCCCTCACGCTGTCGGCTTCAAAGTTGTCCAGTTCGGCTTGCAGTATCTCGATGGACTTCTCCAGTTCCGTCTGCTCCTGCTCATAACCGCTGTACAGGATTTCAAACCGCTTTTCGGTGATAGAGCCGGATACCTTGTCCTCGTAGATTTTACGAATGAGTGTATCTAGTTCGCCAACACGCTTTTTATCCTTGGCAAGCCGTTTTTTATGAGCCTTTGCCGTTTCCTCCTGACGGATAGTAGATGCTTCACGCACTTGACGGATAAACTCCTCTTCGTTTTCTCTCACAAAACCGCTTGCCGATTTGATAACTTCAAGCAGCAGCTCGCGCACCACAGATGTGCGTATGGTGTGCAGGGAACAAGCTTCTGAAAATCGGTTTCGCGCATGGTGACTGGTTGAACAGGTGTACATATCAGAGGGCGGGCGGTTGTAAGTTTTGCCATTTGCATGAACATACCGTGTGCCGCCTGCCTTGCGGTGGTTGTACATCCGTGCGCCGCAATCTGAGCAGTAGATAAGCCCGGTCAGCGGATTGGCTTCACCCAACGTGTCAGTACGCTTGGCTGTTTTCCGGCATTTTTGCGCCGTTCCCCACGTTTCCGCATCCACGATAGCCGGGTGGGTGTTCTCGAAAATCAGCCATTCCGACACAGGCATCTTGCGGCCTTTTTTATCTTTGTAGGAGTCCTTGCGAGTGCGGCAGTTGACCGTATGCCCCGCATATTCTGGTTTTTGAAGCATAGTGATAATGGTGCTGGGTGACCAGACATATGGCTCTTTGGGTTTGTTTTTCAACGTATAGCCGCCGTTTTCCGGGCGGGCTTTGTAGAATGCCGGGCACTCGATTTTCTCCTCGGTGAACATTCGGGCGATAGCGGTGGGCCCAATACCCTCGATTGTGAGCTGAAACATCCGGCGCACCACAGCGGCGGCTTCGGGGTCTATTATCCACTTCTCTTTGTCATTGGGGTCGTGAATATAACCATAGATTGACACGTTGGTGAGCCGCCGTCCCTCTTTGGCTTTGGCACGGACAACGGCGGTTATTTTGCGTGAGCAATCGCGCATGTACCACTCACTCATAATATTGAGAAACGGCGCAAACTCACTGCTTTCACGGTTTACGCTATCAATATTGTTTGCGATAGCGATGAAGCGGACACCTTTTTCTCGAAATAAGACCTCGGTGTAAAATCCCACTTGCAGATAGTCACGCCCGATACGGCTCATGTCCTTGCAGATGACCGTTTCCACGTTTCCCGCTTCGATTTCGGCA
>CAYSTR010000652.1:0-1817 GCA_964433745.1 uncultured Oscillospiraceae bacterium
GGCAGGGACGATAATGGACAAAAGCCGCACCCCATTAACAAAATGGTTTCTTGCCATATATTTGATAGGTCAAGATAAGCGTGGATGTTCAGCATTGAAACTAAAACGAGAACTCGGAATAGCCTATGATAGAGCGTGGACTATGAGCCATAAAATCAGGCACGCCATGTCAGAGCGGGATGAAAACTACCTTTTGAGCGGGGTTGTTGATATTGATGACTCTTTTTTCGGCGCAGCCCACACAGGCTGTAAACGTGGTAGAGGAACCGAGAAAACGGCGGTAGTATTCAGTGTTTCAATGGATTCTAAAGGTCGTCCCCAATATCTGAAAGCAAAAGTTGTGGAAGCGGTTGATGGGGACACTATTTCTGCATTTGCGAAAGAGAACGTAGAAACCGCTGCTTTGCGTAATTCGCCTTAATGCTTATATATTCATACCCTAGAAGAGGTACTGTACTGACTTTGTGGTTTTACTATAGCTTAATAGACAGCTTTAGTCAAGAGGGTGATTGTCAGGAATAAAGAATAATTTTGTGTATTCACGCGCTCCGTGAACGATATGATAAATAAAAATAGTATCTTCTATAACCTTGTATATACAGATGTACTTACCGATTATCAAGCTTCTATATCCTTGTTTTTTCAGTTCATCATCTGCAACAAAAGGACATGAAAATGGATGGTCGGTTAAACGCTCTATCCCATCAATCAGTTTATCTGTTATCTTTTGTGCCGAAACCGGACCAACCTCACGCATATGAAAATCAGCTATCTCGGACAATTCCTCCAAAGCGGGTTTTAATAATTCTACACTAAATTGACCCATTGTTATATTTCTCCGTCAAAAGGCGTCTGGCATCTCCTAATGAAAATGTCTGTTCTCCCGATAATCTGGATGTTTCAGCCTGATTCAACTTATACTTTAGTTTTAGCATTTGCTCACGTTTTTCAAACGCCGCAATACTCATAACTACAATATCACCCTCTCCATTTTTTGTAATGTAGATGGGTTCATCTGTTTCATGTGCTAAATTTGATATTGCTAGATAATCATTTCTTAGAACGGTAGATGGCTTAATAAGCATATTTTGCACCTCGCTATTGTTATTCTACTTATATTATATCATAATACTGGCAGAATATCAATATGAAATTTGTATTTGCTAATTTTATATAAGGCTGACCGCACAAACAGTGCAATCAGCCTTTGTATGATATACCTATGCTCGAAACTCCTTATACTAGGATTGCCGGTCTTTCCTCATATGTTTTAGCTTGATTACTGCATTGATTCTCTTTGCGACCAAAACATAAATCCAAGCCAACACCCAAAAACAGACTCCTATGCAGACAAACTGCATAAACACAGCCCAATCCCCGCCGGCATCACTTGTCCCGGCAGTTATGTATAAATACATAAACCCAATTAAAAACAATCCAAGACTTACTCTGTCCTTCATTTTCATTCTCCTCAAGCGGCAATACTAAATGTCGATTTTCTTATCATAACCTTTGAAACGATCTTAAGCATCCAACGGTCGATGAAAGCCTGCACCTCATCGGTTGGTTTCATTATCATAAAGAAACATCAGAGGAAGTCAGTGGCATCGAGGAGCAGATTCTCGCTCTGTACGCAAAAGGCGTCTCGGTGCGAGAAATCCAAGATCATTTAAACAGGCTATACGGTATAGATGTATCGCCAACGCTCATTTCCAATGTTACAAATCGCATCATGCCTGTCATCAAAGAGTGGCAATCAAGACCGCTGCAAAAGGCTTACGCCGTAGTTTTCCTTGATGCCATCCACTACAAAGTCA
>CAYSTR010000653.1:0-1814 GCA_964433745.1 uncultured Oscillospiraceae bacterium
CTTTGGAAGCGGGCGCAAAACCATCTTCAAACGCATACATATCGTCATATTCAAATGGGATGGTGATGTTCCCGTCATAATCATAACAGCCGAAGGCAAAACCATAGGAATCATCCGCTTTGTATGGCAGCTTTTTTCGGGCCAAAATCCAGTCACAGGTTTCAAGAAACCATAAATAATTGTATTTCACTGGCACGATAATTTTGCCTTCAATGGTACAAGCACCAACTAAGTCTTGCTGGCGCAGCATGAGTAGACCTTTTTTCTCATCAAAAATAATATCATCATAAATGGGCGGCACAAGCACTTTGCCTAATCGGTGCAACACACCCAATTTTCTTTCCTCTTCATCCGAGGCAAAAATACGAATGTCTCTCACAAAGGGCGGTTCGGTTCGCTCACCTAACCGGTCGATGAAAAACTCATCTTCACCTTGACAAACCTTCGCTACACCTGATTCAAAGGGTCTTGCCCAATCGTAGATAAAGGGCAAAACCGTGTTTCCCTCTTTGTCTATATAGCCGAACTTCCCCTCTTTTTCCACGGCGGCTAATCCTTCGGAAAATCGAAACTGCCACGGATAGGTAAAGGGAATCACAAGCCGGCCGCACCTATCAAACCCGCCCCAAAGCTCGTTTTCACATACAGCAGCAATACCTTCGCAAAAATAAAAGTTTAAGTCTTTATCGTCGTCATACAAAAGAGGGACAACCACTTGTCCGTCACAGTCTATAATACCCTGCTTACCATCTTTTACAACGTTGATGCAATCTTCATGGTACCCATAACCGATACGGTCATAAATTGGCAATATGGTAAAGACAAACGACTTCCCAGTGACGTCAAGCCTATATTCAATGCCTGTTTCGAGGAAATGCAGACGATGTTTTGCGGCATTACGCACTGATTGGGTAAGATCGCTTTTTATTATAGCGCGAAGCGCTTCTATGTCTGTAATATGTTCAATGGCGGCGATTCGCTCGGAATAAGGCCCTGAACCCGTGGCTCTTTGCACGAGAGCCTTTTGTTCCTCGCCCAAAAGCTCAAATGCTATAGCACGAACGGCACTATACCTTCCGTTTTGGGATAGTTTTTTGAGCGCGGATTTGTCTGTTATGCGCCATGCAGCAGCGGCCGCAATTTCCTCGCTTTTTGCGTGATTAGCTATATCAACAAGGGGCTTTGTTTCCGTTATCAAAGACAAAAGCGATAACGCCGAAGCCTTGGATTTTTCGTCAAATACCCCTGTGGCTTTTACACGTTCAGCCGCCGCCAATTGGGGCTGATTCAGTTTTTCAAAAGCCCGGGCTTGCATCTCACATGCTTTACCCAATCGGGTTATCTTACGAAGAAGCGCGATATCCCTTATGCCAAGAACGGCTTCCTCTTGAAGTATGGAGAAATGTGCATTTGCACAGATTGAGAACAGCACCGTTTCATCAGAAATATCACGAATACCTTCAAGCAGTTCCAGCGCGAGCTCATAATCCTTGGTGAAATATTCGGAAATATCGCGTGTCATATCCCACTCCCTATCATGGGTGTTCCTGTATTCAACGCTTGTTTGAAATTAATCAGATAATAAAATAGCCCATAGTTAAACCTAAAAGGTTTGTCTATGGGACAATTCGTCTGCGACAGATAGCCCCAAATACAAACCTCACCATACTGCCGAATGGCTTTGTAATCAGTATAGCATTGTAGCAGGCATAATTCAAGCCGGAGTAACGCTTTTGCAATGCTCCGGCTTTTGCTTTTCCGCCTAATCTATCGTATCAATCCTTTGATTGTTGCCATCCTTTTCTGCTTTCCAC
>CAYSTR010000654.1:0-1808 GCA_964433745.1 uncultured Oscillospiraceae bacterium
TAACGAAGCGGGGGCAGGCGCGTATTGGTAATACTACCTGTAAAAATACCGCCGTTTGTCGTTTCCATTTCCATAAAAACACCTCTTTCACGATATACTGTCTGTTATAGTATATGTTAAGAGGTGTTTTCCTGTTATTTACAAAAAAATAAAAGGGTTGAAATAATGTTAAAGAAATGGTAAAATAATAAAAGGTATACGTCTATACCACAAGGGGGCATCAGCTTATGAACAGTATAATTCGCATATTCTCAGCGTCCGGGAGAATCACCCTGTTTGATCCTTTGGCTTGTCTCGAAAGCATAACCGAGCTTATCGAGGATGCCCGGGACGCTGACATTATAGTCCTCCCCTCCCTCTGCCTATCCGGCGGACAGAGCCTGTCTGGCGGGCAAGGCTTGCCTGGCGGACAGAGCCTATCTGGCAGTAAAAACCTCACCGCTCATCCGCTGCTTGCGGAACAAGCGGCAAAGGCGCTTAATCTGCTTCTAGAACGAACAGCTGCCATGAACTGCTATATTATTGCGGGACTTCCGCTGGAGCAGGGCGGGGATTTAATATCCGTCACGGCGGTGGCACATGCGGGGCGGCTTCTGGGATATGTTAAGGATGGGGATGAGAGCGGCTGCCTGCCTGTTTCGACGGTGTTTTCCTGCGGATTTATTCGCTTTTGTGTGCTTCCCTGCAGTAATCCCTATGAAAGCCTTGTGACCGATATCGCAAAAGTGACCCCGTCCGCGCCCGATCTTGTAATAGTGCCGTTCTGCGCACCGGTGAGAGCGGGTGAGACAGGGCAGCTTTTTGAGACTGTAGAAGTGCTTTCCCGCTCTTTTGGCATATCGATTGCACTTTCTGGCGGCGGTATATCGGACAGCTCCGCTCCCTACCTATATAAAGGGTGTACTGCTGTATACGAATGCGGTGAGCCGCTTGCTGCCGAAACCTCTTCAAACGAGAGCATTTCGGTCACAGCCGACATTGATTCAGACATTATCTCGTCTAAAAAGAAATATAAGAGCCAAGAAGAGCCATTCTACTATGCCTCAGCAAAAACCGGCAAAAAAGGGCTAATTCGTCCAATAAACACAAATCCGTTTCTACCCTCAATAAACAGTGTGGACTATATAGCAGAGCTTTTCGAGCTGCAAACGGCGGCATTGGTCACACGTATGCAGAATCTCGGCATGACAAAGCTAGCCTTAGCGGTATCGGGAGGACTAGACTCAACACTTTGTATGCTTGTGGCGGCTCGTGCGCTTGACATATTGGAGCTTCCCCGGAAAAACCTTATAGCCGTCACCCTGCCCGGCTTCGGGACGAGCGACCGCACCTATTTTAATGCACTGAGCCTGCTTGAACAGACCGGCTGTACCGCCATGGACATATCCATCCGTTCTGCCGTATCGGTTCATTTTGAGGATATAGGACACAACCCTGCCGACCGCGATGTGACCTACGAGAACGCACAGGCAAGGGAGCGCACACAGATAATGCTCGATCTCGCCGGTAAGCACGGCGCTCTTATGCTGGGGACAGGTGATTTGTCCGAAGCGGCGCTGGGCTTCTGCACCTTTGGCGGCGACCAACTGGCGCACTATAACATAAACATCTGCCTTACAAAGACACTCATCCGGCTGGTTGTGGCATATGTGGCAGAGACCGGTATTATAGGCGGTGTTTCCGAGGTGCTCAGGGATATTCTCGATACCCCTGTCAGCCCGGAGCTTCTGCCTCCGTCCGAGATGGGGGAGATTCTTCAGCGGACAGAGGAGATATTAGGTCCATACGAGCTGCATGAGTTTTTCCTA
>CAYSTR010000655.1:0-1808 GCA_964433745.1 uncultured Oscillospiraceae bacterium
GGAGGGCTTTCGCTTACATATCAGCCGTGGCCTCCAACCTCTGTTACAAACCTCGATGCTGTCTTTACTGCACTTGAAAGGTATTGCGTTTTTGAATATCCGTATTAAATCATTAATGGGAGCAAAGCTATGAATGTAATACGCAGTCAATTTAACCCCCTTGTCAGCCCGAAGGATGTTAAGCCGTGTGATTCGTCATTTGAAGTTATCGGCACATTTAATGCCGGATCGATTGATTACAACGGAAAAACGGTTTTACTCTTGCGGGTTGCCGAGAAACCGGTTAGCATCGATAGTAATAAGGTGTGCTATCCGGAGTATAACGAGGTAATCGGAAGGGTAGAGGTAAAAGCTCTTAATCGTAATGACCCGTTTTATGATTTTTCCGACCCTCGGGTTATCAAGGATAAAAACGGAAAGAACTTTCTTACGTCTATATCGCATATAAGGTATGCCGAAAGCAGTGACGGTATTCATTTTAAGATTGACGATAAGCCGCTCGTAACTGCTTATGACAAGTATACCGCCTATGGAGTAGAGGATGCGAGAATCACGAGGATAGACGACTGCTTCTACATAAACTTTAGCGCTGCCTCTCAATACGGCATAATAACTAGGCTTATTTCTACGAAAGACTTTAGGGGCTTTAATGACCTTGGTAATATCTTTCACCCAGACAACAAGGATATAACAATTTTCCCTAAAAAGATAAAAGGGCTTTATTACGCACTGCACCGCCCGTCTACATCGGAATACGGAAAACCCAATATATGGATTGCCTCCTCACCCGACCTTCAACATTGGGGAAACCATAAGCTTTTAGCAAAGACCGGCGATACTAGCTGGGATAGCGGACGGATAGGCGCCAGCTGTGTTCCTCTTTTAACAGAAAAGGGCTGGCTCGAGATATACCACGGAGCGACCGAGGATAACTGCTACTCACTAGGCGCAATGCTTCTTGGGGAGGATGATCCCACCTTTTTAGTGGCGAAATCGCACATCCCTCTGCTTGTTCCGGAAGCAAGCTATGAAAGGTTTGGGTTTATGAAGAACGTGGTATTTTCATGCGGGCTTGTGGAAAGGGATGGTGTGCTAGGCATCTACTACGGTGCAGCAGATCAGACGATATGTCTTGCATGTGTTTCGTTAAAAGAGGTTTTGGCTTCATTAGATTAGGGGGAGAGCGTAAAATGAATGTTAAACGCAAAAAAGGCTTTGTTCATGAGATAACCACAAATTTTATGCTTTATCTGTTCATTCTGCCTGCGGTTATCTACGCCATTGTTTTTAGGTATATCCCGCTTGTGGGCATATCGATTGCTTTTGAGGATTACAATCCAATTAAGGGTATGTTCGGAAGCGAATGGGTATGGTTTGAAAACTTTAGGTATTTCTTCCGCGGACAGCAATGGCTACAGATTACCTTTAACACCTTTTTTCTCAATGTACTGTTTATTGTTACCGGTACGGCTGCGTCGATTATTTTAGCGATTATGCTCACTGAGCTTGGAAAGAGCTTGTTTGTAAGGGTTTCGCAGTCGGTTATGATCTTCCCGAACTTTATATCCTATGCAGTTGTCGCCATGTTCGCACAGGCTTTTATAGGCAGCGACGGAGGTTATATAAATCAACTGCTCGTTTTATTCGGAAGGGAACCGGTTAGCTTTTATACCTCACCAGCAGTATGGCCAGCGATCTTTGTGATTATCCGCATATGGAAGGGAGCCGGTTACGGTGCCATTATCTATATGGCTGCGATCATGGGTATCGATACAGAGATTTATGAAGCGGCAAGGATTGACGGTTGT
>CAYSTR010000656.1:0-1803 GCA_964433745.1 uncultured Oscillospiraceae bacterium
CGTAGCTCTGTTGTATGAATCTGTGAGTAATTTACTGGCAAGGTCAACCACTTCTAGCCCCACATTATTTCTATAGCTCTCACGAAAACGATCACATATTGCCGAGATACTGCGAATTTCCACTTCATCTAGTAGTTTTTGTGATACTTCTAAGGTTCCCTTACTTTCAAACTCATAAAAAATGCTCAACCATACCTTATAATCATCATTTGCATATAGTATGTATTCGAGCTTTGAGTTTTCCTCAGAATCAATTCGAAAATATGAATTGATATAGCTTCTTATTTCTTTATCGGATTTCATCAGCAAACATAAGCGCATCATATTTCCAATTGCCGTTCTTCTATTGTATACAATATTATTGTTGATCCACATTAATAACGCGGTCAGAAGCCCGGTAAACTTTTTATCACAATTTCTATATGCCTCAACATAACTTTTATACTGCAATGCATCATTATCAAAAGAAAAGCTAATGTCATAGCGCCTTATATACTGCTCTATTGCTTTTCTCATTGATTCTTCGGTTACATTGTCGCATATCACTCTGAAAATTCTTTTTGAGTAATCACATGTCCAATCCCTAATAAATCCAATTATGCCCAACTTATACAATGCGTTTTCGTTTACTTCATTCATCTGGATACAGTCAGTTTTTCTCAACTCCCAGCAAACGCTCTCCATGCTTTTTACATCCTCATCAACACTTGCTTTATTTTGCGACCAAAGATAAAATAAATTGCTGAGATCGCCATCCGGCACAATCTTTCTTATGCGATCAACAGGAGTTTCCAAAGCAAACAGCTCATTTACTCTGTCCTCATTTCTATCAGGAATAAATAATATATGACACTCCGATTTATTATCTGTGGTGTCACGTCCCGCACGACCGGCCTCTTGATAAAAGCTTTCGATCGACCACGGGAGCCCGTAATGTATGGTATATCGTATATTCTTTTTGTTTATACCCATACCAAAAGACTTTGTTGCAACCATCAAAGTGAATTCATTCTGGATATATTCCTTTTGCACTTTTGGCCTAAAATCTATTTCCCCTTTTTTCGGAGAATAGAACACTCGTGATCCAATATTTTTTACCTTAAGCAAATTAAAAATATTATCACATCCTGATTCTTTTCTCTTTGGGTCAACTCTGGTATTCGCAAAAACCACACCACATTTTGAGTTGTCACCATCAGATATGAAAATGCTCTTCCCTTTATCTGTCCTTAGCTGCTCATCTATTTTATTAAGTATTTCAATTAATAATTTATTGCGCGCCGCGCCGACTTCAATTACATGAATATGAAAGATCAATTCCGGTCTATCCAGCACTGTAGCCGTTTGTACATTCTCCTTTGATATTTCAAGCTCAATAAGCAAATCCTTCAACACATTTGAAGACGCTGTAGCAGTCAACCCCAAAAGCACCGCTTCCGGGCAATATCTTTTTAATGTTATTGGCAAAGTAAGGTATGATATCCTAAAATCATGCCCCCACTGTGAAAGGCAATGTACTTCATCAATAACTGCGTACCCGAAATGGCTCTCCCTCTGCAACTTGCTAAGCTGGTTTCTAAAGCCCTGCACCTGAAACCTTTCCGGTGAAATCCATATTATATTATATTTCCCTTTGCCAAACGCCAATATAACATATTCTCGCTGTTTAGCATCCATGTTACTATCTATTCTTGCCGTTCTTGTGATTGAAAATTCATCTAAATTTTCTTTTTGATCCAGCATAAGCGCTTTTAGAGGAGTCACAACGAAATTTATACAAGGCTGCAGCAAACAAACCAGTTG
>CAYSTR010000657.1:0-1802 GCA_964433745.1 uncultured Oscillospiraceae bacterium
CTTCCTCCACTTCGCTTTTAAGCTTAAAGCTTACCAGTTCCACTACATTTGACATCATTTATGTCGCCTTTCTTTTCGTTTTTGCAGATGTAAAAACATTTGCTATTTAGTTAGACGAAAGAAAAAGGTAGGTGTGACAACTCTCCTTCGCATTGTGCAATTCACTTCAAGTCATTCAGCTTTTTTATATTCTTCATCTCGGTTGCGAACCCGCTTAGGTTTTCGTACATGGCCGCTATATCCAGTATGCGCCGCTTCATTTCTGTGCGTATATGTAACGGCTCTAAACACTCGCATTTATCCCCAAAACTGAAAAGAATACTGTAGTAATAATCATTTTCTATGAATGGAAAACTAACAATGTAATGCGCATCACCGTCCGGCGAAAAGTGTTCATAAGTGCAGTAATCAAGAACCCTGTCCATCACAGATTTATGAATACGAATTTTGATTTTTGTTTGCATAGTTTCCACAATATCCGTAAAGTCTAAAGTCGGTTTTTGGTATTCCCGTGGTGTATAAGTTTCCTCTTGTACTTGCAGGTTTGACATGCGGGATAGTCTGAATAAGCGAAAATCATGTCTCTCATGGCAATACCCTTGCAAATACCAATGGCTACTTTTCAATACAAGCTGATACGGTTCGACTGTTCGTGTGGTTTTATTTCCGTGGTGGGCTACATATTCAAAGATCAGTAGCTTGTTTTCCTGCAAAGCTGATTTGATCATTTCTAAGTATGGTTGTATGTTCCTGTTGCCCATCCACGGACTTAAATCTATATAGATTTGATTTGTTTTTAGTTCAATATCTTTCGCTCTTTCAGCGGGGATAAAGCTCTTGACTTTCGCAAGCGCGTTTACCAGTTCATCTCCTCGTATCATGCCCGAAAGACCGGAAAGCCCCATTAAGATAGCGGAAAGGTCTGCGGTAGAAAAAACCTTTTTATCAATCTTGTATTTCTGCATAATTTCAAAGCCGCCGCCCACTCCCGATGCAGAGCGAACTGGAATGCCCGCCATGTTGATGGTTTCTATGTCGCGGTAGATTGTGCGGGGTGAAACTTCAAACATATCAGCTAACTCCTGTGCGCCTATCCGCTCTTTGTCTAGGAGTATCATAATAATGCTAACAAGCCTGTCAACTTTCATTTATAGTCGCCTTTCTATTTTGATTGTGGCCATACTGTTGTCAACAATTATATGGTACTATAAAAAAGCAAGCAAATCAATCTACCTATCACTAAAAATGGAGGAAATTTATGTATGCAATCTATGTTTACGTTCTTGATACTTTAGCCGACTGGGAGCTGGGGCACGTTACTTCGGAGCTGAATTCGGGGCGATTTTTCAAAAAGGATGCACCGAGAGTATCGGTCAAAACGGTCGGTATCTCAAAAGCGCCAATCAAAACTATGGGCGGTTTGAGCATTGTTCCCGATTGTGTCATTGACGATATTGTGATGGATGAAAAGCGTATGCTGCTGTTGCCGGGTGCAAATACTTGGGATGACCCCAAACATGGCACTATCATCAAGAAAGCGGCCGAACTTCTTTCCGCAGGTGCTACGGTGTGCGCTATCTGCGGTGCTACTGTTGCGCTGGCAAATGTTGGTCTACTGAATCAGCGTCCGCATACCAGTAACGGACCGGGATTTCTTGAAATGGTTTCTCCCCGTTATGAAGGTCAGAGTTTTTATGTAGACAGTCCATCTGTAGCGGATAACAACCTGATTACCGCTGGTTGTACCGGAGGCTTGCTGTGGGCGAAGCAAATTATTGAGCATTTAGGTGTTTTTGGGTCAG
>CAYSTR010000658.1:0-1791 GCA_964433745.1 uncultured Oscillospiraceae bacterium
AAAATGTAATGTCCTCAATGGCGCACATAAAGCAGCAAAATGATGAATGTGAAACCTTGCTTTTACGTTTTGCAGAACCCTTCGACTTGTTTGCAAACTCAACAAATCCTAGTATTAATAAAGGTTTTTTTGATGAAGCTTGGAAGCAGCTTTTACAAAATCATGCACATGATTCTATCTGCGGCTGCTCCGTAACCGAGGTACACACAGACAATCTGTACCGCTTTGCACAAGCTAAACGCATAGCACTGGATTTAGTTGACAGCTCTTTAAACCTGATAGCTTCACAAATAGAAAAGGGAGCTTTTAGAGGCAAGCATACTGTAACCGTGTTTAACCCTTCACAAAAGGCATTTGATGGTACCGTCACCCTTTTAATAACACTTCCTACCGGTTCACAGGGGAATATTATAATTAAGGATGAGGATGGCAGAGAGAGAGTCTACCATATTTTAAGTGTACAGAAGAATATGATACAAATGGGGTTGGATCCACATAAGGTGGTTGATTTTGTAAACCGCGATATTTATCACATTGCGGCTGTAACAGCTTTGCCGCCCCTTGGATACAAATGCTTTTCCTATGAGGATTTACTTACTGTTTTCCCAGATAAGTGTGAATATTCATACAAACAGTTCAATGCCCCTATACGTTATATTAATAGCATGACAAGCGGGTATATGCGCTATGAGGGTAGCTTCCTTTCCATATCCTTTGAAGGTAATACTGTATCCGTTACAAATAAACAAACTGGCAAGGTGTATACTAACCTTCTTACCTTTGAAGATTGTGCAGATATTGGAGATGGGTGGGATTATAGAAAACCGGTTTCCGACCTTACGCTTATAATAAATCGGTTTAATGAGTTCTACTTAATAACAGACGGACCTCTCCTTTCGAGATTTCGTCTGGTCCATAAGCTGTCTGTTCCTTTGGGAATAAATGCGGACAGATTAAAACGCCAAGATAATATAATCGAGTTGAGTATAGCAACAGAGATTACTCTGTATGCAGATAGCAGCCAACTCGACTTTGTAACTACCATCAACAATACCGCTACAGACCACAGACTGCGCGTTTTGTTCCCGACAGATATTGATACAGAATCATACTACTGTAGCACTCCCTTTGCATTAACCAAACGTGAAATTAAGAGGGGGGACACCTCCAAGCACACAGAAATAGACACTGCGGTATGTCCTGCCAATGGTCTCTTGACTATATTTGATGACAAGGATTGCTTTGCCCTTTTCTCAAAGGGAGGCTATGAATATTCAGTAAGCACAGATACCTCACATACAGTAGCACTCACCCTATTCCGCTCATTTCAGCCGGAGTTTTCGCGGAATACAGGGGTAATGAGTAAAATGTTGCAGACGCTGTCCTTCTCCTATTCTCTTAATTTTTCAAAGAGTAGTGATTTTTTAGACATGCCCATTAGAGCAGAAATGTACAGGTCAGGGGTGAAATCTGTATGTATAGAGGGAAGCCGAAAGAAAAGCGGAGAACTCCTTCCTTCTCATTCTTATGCTCAAATAAAAATGGAGGGTGTGTTACTCACCTCGCTACGCAGTACCGAACGTATGGCAGTCATGCGCATGTATAATTATACAGACATAATTCAAGACGGGCAGATTATATATAATCTACCATTTACTAAAGCTGTGCGTTTATCATTATCAGAGCATGTTGAGGAAGAATTAACCAGTGACGAAAGTGAAGTTAGCTTATCTATTGCACCCCATAAAATAGTAACGATTGGGTTTATTATGTAAAATCAGGAGGAAACTA
>CAYSTR010000659.1:0-1779 GCA_964433745.1 uncultured Oscillospiraceae bacterium
CAATATATAAATGGAAAAGGAGAAACGAATTATGGACTTAAAAGCAATGCAAAACTGGCCCCTCGAGCGAAATATAATGGTAGCACAAACCCGCATAATGGAATGGTATATACGCTTTGACGGAGCCTGCTTCATTTCGTACTCGGGAGGTCTTGATTCAAGTGTGCTTTTAGATTTGGCACGTCGGTGTTATCCCGATATTGAAGCGGTCTATGTTTCTACGCTCGACTTGCCCGAAATAAAAAAACACGTCCACGCAACGGAAAATGTAACGTTCCTACAACCAAAAATGACCTTTGCAGAAGCGGTAAAAGAATACGGTTTTTGCTATCCGTCAAAAGACGTGGCACTTACAATTTACTATGCTCGCCGCGGTTCGCAGTGGGCAATAAACCGCTTGAACGGTGTCCGTGACGATAACGGAGAGCCAAGCAAATATCGCCAAGACCGATACGGCAAATGGAAGTTTCTTGCGGAAAGCCAATATAAAGTAAGTGACCGCTGTTGCAAGGTGATGAAGGAGCAGCCTTTGGCTGAATACGAGCGCATAACAGGCAAGCACTCCATTATAGGCACACGAGCAGACGAGAGTAAACGCCGCAAAGATGCGTGGTTACAGACGGGGTGTAATGCCTTCGATTCAAAACGCCCTGTATCGAAGCCACTATCGCTGTTCACCCACCAAGATATTCTTGAATATATCAAGCGGTATAACATTCCATACGCTTCTTGCTATGGTGAAATCGTTCCAAACGGCAAAGGTGGGTTAATGACAACAGGCGAAAAGCGAACAGGCTGTCTATGTGCCGTGGGCTGCCACTTAGACAAAGTTAATCGCTTCCACAGGCTGAAAGAAAGCTACCCGAAACTATACGACTATATTATTGACTCGCTCGGTTTGGGAGAGTTTTTAGATTTCGTAGGTGTGGATTATGGGAAGGAGGGCGAGTCGTGAGCTTTGGAAAACTAAATTCCTTCATTAATATAGTGTCCACAGAACCATTTAAGGATAGTGAGGGTTTTGTCACCAAAGGTGACCATATCCTCGCTTCTGTCCGTGCATATAAAGAAGAGCGGCACGGAACGGAGAAATGGGCTAATATGGCAGCGTTCTCGACTGCAACGGTGCTATTCCGTTTTCGCATAATTCCTTCGCTCACCGTTACAACATCACACATTATCACCGACAATGACGGTCGGTACAACATCATAAGTGCCGAAAACGTCCGTGGTAAAAACATGTATGTTGAGGTGCTGTGTTCTAAAATCGAAGGGAGCGTGGGTTGATGGCGAGTGTAAAAATCTCTATGCCAGACGATTTTCTTTTGAAACTCAGCATCCTTGGCGATAAAACCGATGAAACTGTACCCCGTGTACTTGAAGCTGGCGGTGAGGTTGTGCTTAAAAAGGTAAAGTCAAATCTGCAAACTGTGCTGTCTGGTGATTCAAGCGGACAGTTGGAATGCTCTCTTGGTATGTCACCCGCAAAACTTAACCGCAACGGTGACCACGATATAAAGATAGGGTTTGCTGAAAACCGTAATGACGGCAAGAGTAATGCAATGCTCGCAAATGTGCTTGAATACGGCAAGTCTTTGCAAAATCCACGCCCATTCTTAAAGCCTGCAAAAAGCCAGTCAAAAGCGGCTTGTGAAGCGGCAATGCGTGAGGCGTTAGAAAGTGAGCTGAGTAAGATATGAACATTCTAACCGAACTAAACACCCTGGGTCGTGTTCTAAAATTATTGAGTCAATGAAAAACGAGCAAAAAACCAGTAGT
>CAYSTR010000660.1:0-1774 GCA_964433745.1 uncultured Oscillospiraceae bacterium
CTTCGAGGGTATAAGTGCCTTGTTCGTCGCCTGTGGTGTTTCGGTCTATATAAGAGGATTGCTGGGTATATGTATTGTCGGCATTGAGGGTCAAGGTCGTTTCAATACCTGGGCAGTCGGCGGCAGGGAATGTTCCTACATAAGTTCCTCTATAATCAAGGGAGTTTTCGGCTGTATGCATATCGGCGTTTTCGATTGCAGTACTGTCTGCACTCTCACTCTTATTTGTCTTCGAACCACTCCCACAGGCAGCTAAAAGCATGCATGCACATGCTAAAATAAAAATCTTTTTCATATTCATTATCCATATTTAAGTACGTACTTATGACAAAGATACAGACAGTACATTAAAAAAAATGTATCTTTGCGGATAATTAACACTTTAATCAAAAAATAGAATTTATGACTAAATCCTCTCAGCGTGCTACTAAGGGTTTTACCAGAGCTTTTTGGGTAAGCAACACAGTCGAACTGTTTGAACGTATGGCATATTATGCCGTTTTCATTGTTCTCACTCTTTATTTATCCAATATTTTAGGTTTTAATGATTTTGAAGCAAGTATGATTTCCGGTCTTTTTTCTGGAGGATTGTATTTGCTTCCTATATTTTCCGGAGCGTATGCTGATAAAATAGGTTTTAGAAAGTCGATGATAATTGCTTTTTCACTATTGTCGGCGGGTTATTTGGGATTAGGTGCATTGCCTACTTTATTGGAGGCCACTGGTTTGGTAAATTATGGAATAACAACCCAATTTAATGGGTTGCCGGATAGTAACACTCGGTGGCTTATTGTGCCTATTCTGTTTGTTCTTATGGTGGGTGGATCATTTATAAAGTCTATTATTTCCGGTTCGGTAGCCAAAGAAACCACTGAAGCAACCCGGGCTCGTGGTTACTCCATTTTTTATATGATGGTAAATATCGGAGCCTTTACGGGCAAAACAATTATAGACCCTTTGAGAAATCAAATAGGTGATCAGGCATATATTTATATAAACTATTTTTCGGGTGCGATGACGATAGTTGCATTATTGGCAGTGATTATTCTCTATAAATCGACCCATACGGCTGGTGAAGGAAAAAAACTAAGTGAAATAGGGAAGGGGTTCATGCGAATTATAACTAATTGGCGTCTGTTGATTCTTATTCTGATTGTTACCGGATTTTGGATGGTGCAACAACAACTTTATGCAACAATGCCAAAGTACGTCATTCGTATGGCGGGGGAAGCCGCAAAACCGGGTTGGATAGCTAATGTGAATCCTTTTGTTGTAGTGTGTTGTGTTAGTTTTATAACACGGTTAATGGCAAAACGTAGTGCTATTACTTCAATGAATGTTGGAATGTTTTTGATTCCGGTCTCTGCACTGTTGATGGCTTGTGGTAACTTGTTGGATAATGAGGTTATTTCCGGCTTGAGTAATATTACTTTAATGATGATTGCCGGAATTGTAGTTCAGGCTCTTGCAGAATGTTTCATTTCACCACGTTATCTGGAATACTTTTCTTTGCAGGCTCCCAAAGGAGAGGAAGGCATGTACCTAGGTTTTAGTCATTTACATTCTTTTCTTTCTTCCATTTTCGGTTTCGGTTTGGCGGGTATTTTACTCACTAAATATTGTCCGGACCCTGCTTTATTCAAAACACATGAGGCTTGGGAAGCAGCAAGTGGAAATGCTCATTATATATGGTATTACTTTGCCGGTATTGGTCTGGTAGCAGCAATTGCTTTGTTGATTTTCGCGAAAATAACCGAATCCATCGACAAAAAGA
>CAYSTR010000661.1:0-1760 GCA_964433745.1 uncultured Oscillospiraceae bacterium
CTTCACTTACTGTGCTGTGCGAGCTGTGTCTGCCGTTTGTTAAACCGGGTGGTGTGTTTATCGCTTACAAGACACCCAAGGAGAATGTAGACGCGGTACTGCCGGGTGTGCGGATACTGGGCGGCGAGCTTCAAAAAATTGTGCCGGTTAGCATAGAGGAAAACGAACGTATTCTCATTTTCATAAAAAAGATTTCGCAAACTCCGACAAAATATCCGCGAAGATTCTCATTGATTACAAAATCCCCTATTTCCGCATGAGCGAAAATGGGGGATTTCCTCTTTTATAAGCCTTTTTTGTCGATGGAAAAGTCTGGAAATTTAAGGGAAATAATATTATAATAAAGATGGAAGATTAAGGCAGTTAATGTCAGGAAGTGAGGGGTAAAGGATGTTTAGTATAAGCTTAAAAAAGGAAAGGGACAAGCTCATAAGCATAGACATAACAAAGATTGTGGCAAACAGAGCACAGCCGCGCCGCGTGTTCAACCGCGAGGAGATGGAGGCGCTCTCACAGAGCATAAAGGAGAATGGGCTGATTCAACCGATTTCAGTGAGGCGGATGGGGGACAGATACGAGCTTATCGCCGGGGAGCGGCGGCTCATTGCCTGCCGGCTGGCGGGGCTTACCGAGATAACCGCCATTGTATGCGAGGTGGACGATCAACGGTCGGCGGTCATGGCGCTAGTCGAGAACATGCAGAGGCAGGGGCTTAACTTCTTTGAGGAGGCATACGCTATACGTACGCTTCTAAAGGATTATGGATTGTCCCAAGCGGAGGTGGCAGACAAGCTCTGCATGTCCCAGTCGGCGGTGGCAAATAAGCTGCGTATACTGCGGTTGAGCGAGGACGAGCAAAAGAAGCTTCTGGCGCACGGTCTCACCGAACGTCACGCCCGCGCACTCATCCGCATTGATGACGAAAAGACGAGAGGGAGAGCGCTGGATCACATCATCAGCACAGGCATGACGGTATCAGCCGCCGAGGAATACATAACAGGCATTCTGGGTGCAAGACCGCGCCCCAAACGCTCGACCTGCTTTATCATAAAGGACATTCGCCTGTTTACCAACACCATAACTAAAGCAGTGGACACGATTAAAGCATCGGGTGTGGATGCTATTCTCACAAAGAATGAGGGCGAGAGCTTTATCGAGTACAACATCAAGGTGCCAATCTAGGGAGCTTGTGAAAACAGCGGGGGGATATCATATCCTGCTCTTACAAGCCGGTTGGCGGCTCTCATATCGTAGATGATGTTCTCTTTTTCACATTCCACGCAAAACAGCTCATACAGCTTTTTGGCGTGGGGAGATCGGCAGTAGTAGTAGGTCTTGTATTTACCGCAGTATATGTCGGACAAACCGGGAAAATGCCTGTCTGCCTCCCGATAGAAATATTCCCGCTGACCGTCCGACATGGTCACCTGTGCGGAGAGGTAGACATATCCCGCGCCGTGGTGCTTGGCTTTTTTTACAAGCTCCCGCACGTTTTCCTTTGTGTCTGTAATGTATGGCAGCAGAGGGTCAATGAGTACTCCGCAGATGATACCGCTTTTTGCCAGCTGCTCTATTGCGGTAAAGCGTTCGGAGGAGGTCGATACGAACGGCTCAATTTTTCTGCTTGTTTCGTCGTCCGAACAGGTGATGGAGAAGTTTACGCTTGACGGAGAGTGCTTCTTTATTACCAGCAGGATATCCGAAACCCGCGTCACGAGACTGCTTATAGTGAGTAAACAAGCACCAAAGTCAAAGGCAAT
>CAYSTR010000662.1:0-1759 GCA_964433745.1 uncultured Oscillospiraceae bacterium
CATTTGTAAATGTATCGGCAATAATACGAAGATAATTCTTTTTGTTTCGGGGAGGATGCATTGGTCTATTTTCTGACATACTGAACTCACCCCTATTATATATTGTGTTTAAGATTTAATGTCAGCCACTAGTTTATCCAGCTTTGCTTGAATATCATCTGCTGTGATAACCCCATCATACATATCCTTTGTGAATGCTCCCATGGGTGCCCAGAACTTACTCATCTGTGAGATAGCGGGCATGGGTACAGCAAATGGAAGCTGCTTTGAGAGGGCATTTACAACTGTATCCTCTAACACCACCGGGTCGTTAACCAGTTCCTTGTGTGTAGGTGGTTGATTTGTGTCAGTGAAGCGTTTGAGTTGATTTTCCTTGTTTGTAAGAAATGCCGCCAGTGCCATTGCTTCCAAAGGGTACTTAGTCGTGGCTTTGACTAGATAGAGCTTTATACCGGAAAAGGACTTCATCTGCATATCCTTTGTACCATATTTTACAGTGGGCAGCTTTGCGACACCCATGTTCTCGCCTAATGCTTCTTTTATGGCTACAGACTTCCAAGCCCCTGTCACATGCGCACCCAGCTTACCGGCTCTAAACTGTGTAACGGCAACATCCTCTGTAATGCTCACTATACCACTTTGCTTTAATGTTGCGATATAGCTTGCCACCTCTTTGCCATTTGCGTCATTGAACGTGACAATATCCTTATCATCTCCCTTTTCACCGAACAATGAACCGCCGTTTGTGAAGAACATAGGACCTGTATAGTATGCATTACCCATATCATAACCCATCTTTGATATACCCGAATCCACTGTCTTTGAAAGGATTTTTTCCAGTGATGATACATCGTCCTCTGTGAAGATGCGTTTGTCGTAGTAGAGAAAATATGTATTGGCAGAGCAGGGGTATCCGTACATTTTACCGCCAAAGTAAGCCGTCTGCAGTGCGCCCTCAATGGTTGTGTTAATAAACTCCTCCGCATACTTTGTATTCTCATACACCGCCCCCGCCTCAACCAGAGCGCCCAGCTGATCGTGAGGTACCGAAAACACATCGGCAGAAGCTCCCGCATCCTTTAGTACCTCATCCTTTGCCACATCATCTCCTACAACGCGCAGTGTGATGTTATAGGTTTTATCGGGGTTTGCCTTTTTGAACTCCTCCACCATCTCGGACAGCATCTTCTGATCATCTGCTGCTCCCCACAGTGTCAGTACTGCTGTCTCTCCGCCCGCAGCATCCGGAGATGGGTTTGAGCTGCATGAAACAAGATAAAATGCGCATAAAAGAACCGCTATTAACAATGAAAATACCTTTATCGAACGCTTTTTCATAATTATGTCCCCCTATATTGTTTTGACAGAATCACCTAAGACTAGCTCTGCGCTTAAAATAATATGCTCCTGTAAACGCTTACCCTTTATGTTTGACAGTATAAGCTCTACGGTGGTTTTTGCAATCTGCTCTATGGGCTGTTTTAATGTTGTGATACTGGGATTATAGAATTTAGCTATCTCTAAGCCATCAAAACCGATAACCGACAGATCCAAAGGCACCGAAAGCCCAAAATCGACCGCTGCTTTTATGACCCCGATTGCCATACTGTCCGACATGCAAAACACCGCCTGAGGTTTTTTATTGTTTAGTATCCCTCTAAACACGTTGTATGCGTCCGACATGGAAAAATCGCAACGATAGTAGTTATCCCTGTCATGCGATAGTCCATGCGCACCAAAGCTGTCGCACAGACCGCCG
>CAYSTR010000663.1:0-1758 GCA_964433745.1 uncultured Oscillospiraceae bacterium
TATGCGGGATATAAGGTGTTTTAAGGATTGGTAACCAAAGCAGCCTTTTTGAATACCGGGCTCATCATAGCCCCGACGCACTCGATTGAGTTTGATGTTCCGCCGGAAAACATACTTGCTATGATAGAAGCCTTTCATAGCTCATAGTAGGAGGAAACTAATATGGCTATTAAAATGTCCAAATCCAGAAAAACATTTCTGGTATTCAACTATATATTTTTAAGCTTGACCGCATTGATATGCCTATTTCCTATTATGCATGTACTATCGCTTTCCTTCAGTGCAGCACCGGCGGCGGCAGCCGGAAGGGTATCAATCTTCCCAGTAAGCTTTACCCTTGCTTCATATGAATACGTGTTAGCTAAAAAGGATTTTTGGAACGCGTTTCTCATATCCATCTACCGTGTGCTGCTCTATCTGCCTGTAACGCTGTTTTTAACAGTTACAGCGGCATATTCCCTGTCTAAGAGCAAAGAGGAGTTTAAGGCGAGAGGGTTATACATATATTATCTTCTTATTCCCATGATGTTTGGCGGCGGGTTGATTCCATGGTATCTTGTAGTAAAAAATCTGGGGCTTACGAACTCACTGCTGGCTCTGGTCATTCCATCGGCGGTGCAGATCTTTAATATTATTCTGCTCATGAACTTTCTGCGCGAAATGCCGCAGGATATAGAGGAAGCGGCTAAGATAGACGGCGCAGGCGTTGTTACAATAATCACAAAGATTCTGCTGCCGCTTGCTAAACCGTGTATTGCGACTATATCCCTGTTTGTTATCGTGGGGCAATGGAACGAATGGTTCAACGGAATTATTCTGATGGACAATCCGACAAAATATCCGTTGCAATCCTATCTGCAATCCATTGTAGCCCCCGATTCCAAGATTACGGTGGTGGACACAAATAATCTAGCTCAGTTAAAGAACATATCGGACAGAACCTTCAAGGCAGCCCAAATCTTTTTAGCAATGTTCCCTGTACTGGCTATATATCCATTTTTGCAGAAATACTTCACAAAGGGTCTTGTTATGGGCTCGGTTAAAGGATAGAGGTAGATATGAGGTTTGATTTAACGCAGCTCGCATTTTCACGGTACGGTGCGTATGTTTCGGTCACACTCGAGGAGGACGGCAGTACCTTTAAAATGCGAAACTGCAGAAATATGTTCGGCGAAGAGCAATTCATGGACTTCTGGTTTACAGATAAAAAGAGAGAAAAGCTAAAACCTGATGTGACAGCTAGTCCCGAATGTATTAGGGTACAAACCGATACAGGGTTTGCTCAAATAATAATTATGGATACACAGGAAATCATGATTAGAGGGAAGGGTGTCTATATCACGGCAAACCCTAGAAAGGGCTGGTGCTTTGCAGTAGGAGAAAATGCGTACAGAAACCATAACATTACTAACTTCAACTACACAAATGATGTCGTAGCTCTAAACGGCAGTATGCAAGCAGATATAAAGGTGACGACGGTCAACAACTACCATCAACCCGTAAGCGCACATTATTTCTTTTCTCCTGATTTTGATAACATTCTGACTGTCGGGGTTCGTATCAGTCCGTATGAGCTGCACTACACGCCATCCGCAGAAGGCTTCGACACTGTGCTGGAAACAGTAAAGGCACAGTGGGAATCATTTGTTCAAACCATTCCCAGTGTATCAAGGCTCTATGAGGATACCGCGCTTATGCTGTGGTATAATCTCTGGTCTAGCTTTGTTCCCGCTGTCGGAAACCTAAAATATGATGCTA
>CAYSTR010000664.1:0-1755 GCA_964433745.1 uncultured Oscillospiraceae bacterium
TTGACCATATCGCTACCCAGTTAGCACAGCGCACACAAAAAGCTCTACGAATGGCAGGTGTAACCGTATGATGAGCAATACCTTTATGTTCGGCAATAAAAACAGCTTTGAGGAGTGGGGTGTGAAATGCAATGCATATGACCTGTTCATCCCGCAGAAGCGCATGAATCTCATTGGCATTCCCGGACGAAGCGGAAGATATGATTACGGTTCCCATTATTATGAGGATCGGGTGCTGCGACTGGAGTGTTTTTGTGTGCGTCCGGCGAGCAAGCTGCTCCTGCGTCAGATGGCTTATGACCTCAGCGGTAAGAACAGCATCACCCTATGGGATGAGCCGGATAAGCATTATGTGGGGCAGCTCCACGACAGTGTCCCCGGCTTGACCCCCGGAGATGGGCGGGTGGCTGGGCTGACGCTAGAATTTCTCTGTGAGCCGTTTGCTTACTCGGAGATACAGACACAACCGCTTGCACGGGGGGCTAATCGTGTCGACTACAAGGGTACGGCTGAAACGCCGTGCTTGATTGTTATACGCAATACCGGTGATGATAGCGTTGTTAATCTGCAGTTTACGGCGGTTAAGCGAGGGTAATAAAGCAACGATAGCACCATTGTGAAAGTGCTTTCGTTGTTTAATATTATCTACTTAGGCTCTACCCTTATCCAAGTTTCGACGTAGTATTTATCGATGTCAGAAACAAAATACAGCTCCAGTTCATATCCATCGACTTTTTTATAAGCAGCAGTAGGTAACCAGTCTGTATATACTCGTTTAACAAGATTTTGTACTACGCTGCTGGTCTGCTCTTGTGTATGCTTTTCAGATTTAAAAATCGCCCATGTTGCAGCGGGGACTTCCACCTCTATAAAACCATCTGTATTACTGTTTTTATTACGGTATGCAAAAAGCATATAGGGGAAGGTATTTCCGCCTGTTTTTCTGTAATCGCATATTGCATGTATACGGCTTAACGATTCATTTGTCGATCTTACAAGCTTATCAAACCGCCCATCTTCTAAGCACTCCTGCCAAAACATAGGAATGTCTTTTAAGTTTTTACCGTCATCCGTTGTGAAAATTCCCTCAATGCCGTAGACCATGAACGCTTCTTTTCTTTCGATTCTGTAATCCATAGGAATATCTCCCTTAATCGATAGTAGAAAAGTGATACGAGGAAATGCTTTGAGCGGCAGACCATACTTGCGGGCGTTTGACGGGGATGCTCCATGTGTTTCTTTGAATATGCGGGCAAACGCTTCGGGTGATTCGTAACCATATCGCAAAGATATGTCGATTACTTTTTCATTACTGTTCTGCAGATCAAAAGCAGCTAAAGTCATTTTTCTTCTGCGGATATATTCAAATACAGAAATATCCGTCACGACCGCAAATGTACGCTGGAAATTAACAGCTGACTGACATACGATTTTAGAAATCCTATCAAAATCAATATCTCCGCAAAGGTTCTCTTCAATGTAATCAATAGCCATGTTCATGCGCTCATACCAGTTCATCATATCCCTCCTCTCTGAAACTATTATAAAGGATAAATCTTTATATTTCCTTGCACATATTGGTTCATTACTGCTAGCACTTTCATCATATCCTAACTTAATCATAAAGTCAATGCATTTGTTCATATCGTATTGTATTTTGGGATAGTTCTTAATATAATTTATTCACCCAATCCCCCATTGGAAAAAATTACTATTGACTTTTCTCCTCATAAGTGTATAATAGAACATATAATA
>CAYSTR010000665.1:0-1752 GCA_964433745.1 uncultured Oscillospiraceae bacterium
ACCTACAGGAACGAGGAGCAGCAGGAGATCATGTACCAGATAGGTGAGGGATGCGGAATAGACCAGGTTTTAGCGCAGTGGCACGCAAACCTTATCGGGTTAGGGGATATTTTCGAGCCATCACAGTTTAAACTGGCAGTCACTTCTATCTATAAAAACAACTTTCTTAAAAGTGTGCGCGAGCATGTTAATCCCTGCCGTATCTATTGCGTCAATGACGAGGGCGGGCTTATTATCTGCACATGGGATAAGGATAGGCGTGTACCCTTTATCCCCATACCATATGCCGAGGAGGCTATGAACGGCTTCGAGTATGCGGCGGCAGTACAGATGCTGCAAGCGGGTATGATAGACGAGGGGTTAGAATGTGTACGTGCCGTAAGACAGCGATATGACGGAACAAAGCGCAATCCATGGAATGAGTTCGAGTGTGGCAGTAACTATGCCCGCTCTATGGCAAGCTACTCGCTGCTATTAACCTACAGTGGATTTATTTACGACATGTCAAAGCAACTAATCGGCTTTAAACCGTTAGTGCAGGGTGACCTGTTCCGTTCATTCTGGTCACTCGACAGTGGATGGGGTTCGGTAAGCATTACGAATGACCACGCAGAGCTTACGGTGTTATACGGTACTCTGAAGGTGGAGCAGCTTTCACTGCCCTTTGTACCAAGAGGGATATCGGTTGACGGTATTGCTGTCGGGTTTAAGGTTTTGGATGATATGGTTATCTTGAGTAAGCCTGCAGTGATAACAAAAAAGATAGTTATAACAAAGTAATAAGGAGAATGTATATGAATTTTGAAAGCTTGTCATATGTTAACTTAGGAGCAGTAGAGCAAATTCCCGGTGTCGGAGGTGCGCTGGTACGTGTACCGGTAAAGGTGCGTAATACGCTCAATGAACGAGCACGATTTATTGGTATGGATTCGGTGGGGATAGAGGTGCAGTTTGTTACGGAGGCACCCAATATTGATATTTATGTTTCTGTACAAAAGCCGGAGTTTGGTGTAAGAGGAATTATGCGCGTATTTAAAGGCAATTTTCAATATCAAACACTCGAGATAAAACCGGGAGCAGTACAATTTTTTCGTATAAATCCTCCCCCATCATTTTTGACAGCCAACGAAAGCCTATTATCAAAAGAAGGGTTTTCCCCCGATGTATGGCGAATTGTTTTTGACTGTTCGACTTATGTATTTCACGGTATGAACACTCATGGACATGAAATCCGCAGACCCACCGCCGATGAGCTGCCACGGCTCAACTGGCTTGCATACGGCTCATCAATTACAAATTCAAATCTTGACGGTTACCCCCACGTTGCCGCCGCAAAGCTTGCTGTGCAGGTGCAGAACATGGGAATGAGCGGTGCTTGTCACATTGAAAAAGAGCTTGTAGACTATATGTTGGACGAGCGGCAGTTTGATTTTATCACCTGTGAGCTAGGTGTAAATATGCGCGGTACATATAGCCCGGAGGAATTTGAGCAGAGGGCAGCATATTTGATAGACAGACTTGTTAAATTGGGTAAGCCTGCCTTAATCATCACCACCTTCCCAAACTCTGCTACAGCAGGCTTTAACAGAGAGGATAATATTATAACACAGCATGAAACCGCTTATAATGAAATTCTTGCTGCATTGGTAGAAAGAGCGGGTTGTAAAACACTACAGCTTGCGCATGGTTATGAGATACTTACGGATATAAACGGACTAAGCGGTGATTTAATCCACCCAACTACCTATGGTC
>CAYSTR010000666.1:0-1747 GCA_964433745.1 uncultured Oscillospiraceae bacterium
TAGGTGAGTTGAATGTTTCCGGCGAAGAAACATTTTTGAAGATTGATAAAGCGGCAGCCCCAGTCATCAATATATTCGCCTATTTCGTATGGATTGCCCTTTGTTACTGCTGTTTTTTCGTATTTCGTATAGGGGCCTTGAAGTATATCGTCGGGAAATTCATCCTTTATTCTGTCAACGTCCTGCGAATAATGCTCGACAGCCCACGGAAGCAGCCACAGGTGACGCGGGGCACGGTCTTTATTGCGAAACTCCAGTGTAGAGTAGACAAGTTCTCTTGAATTCATATTGTTTCTCCTAAGTATAAGGGGCTGTTTTAAAACAGCCCCATTATTTTGATTTAACCTGCTAGATAGCGATCGTATTGAGCCTGCTTGATTTCGATATATTTAGGTAACCCCATCTTATCAAGTGATTTTAGATAGTTTTCCCACTCTGCATCAATACTAAGAGCACCGGTGATGAACTTATCGCGCATCTCTATGAGATATGTGTTCATGTCGGGAGCTATAACCCCTAACTCCTCTGCTTCCTCTTCGGTTGCAATAAATCCAGGCCAGATATCCTTTGGAATGTACTTTTCATAATCCTTGAGGTCGTCTACACGGAAGATATCCTCTCTGCGGAATCCCTTAGGATTAGTTATGTTGTCGATAAGCTTTTTCTCTTCGTCAGTAAAATCCATTCCGGCAATACCCGGCTCAAACCCGCCGTAGTGACCCAATACCTGATGGAGCTTATTGTTGTCTGATGCTTCCTTAGCTTCGCCGATTAGCAGATACTTACCGTCGGCACCCAACTCATAGGTTACACCCTCTGTACCCACTGTGGCATATAAAGATGCTTCCTTGCTGTACCAATAATCTACCCATTTGATTGTCTCCACAGGGTATTTATTGTTCTTAGTAATCATGAAAGACCATATTCCGCGGACAGCAGCATCGACCCAGCTCATTGTCTGGTCGCCGTTCGGTCCTTTGAACTGTGACACGCCTTTAAAGTTGCTGTATATTTCCTCGTTTCCTATATAACCCGGAGATACCCAAGAAAATACGCCCACTTCATTCTTTGAGCCCAGATTCTGCCACTTGGCCACATCCATTGTGGTAAACATTTCGGGATTTATAAGACCCTGCTTATACCAGTCGGCAAACTGCGTCAGCATTGCTTTATACTCGTCCGATGTCTTATAGAAACGAATCTTTCCATCCTTACCCAGATCGATACTAGAAGCCATTCCTTGTATACCGGCATTACCTAAGCCCCACGCACCGGAGAACGCATCAAGGATAATTCCCTCGTTGCCCTTTGCCATTGCCATAGGGAAGGTATTGGGATATTTTTCCTTCATGGCCTTCATAAATGCGGTGAGTTCGTCTATAGTACCGGGAATCTGTAGACCCAGCTCCTTAGCAATGGTTTCGTTTACGTATGTTCTAACGGATGCATCCATCTTGTCTTTGGCAACAAACGGCAGTGAGTAGATTTTTCCGTCAGGCATGGTAACGGATTTCTTTATTGAGGGATCCTCCTCAAACATCCTCTTTATGTTTGGAGCGTACTGATCTATGAGATCGTTTAGAGGAATGAGATTGCCGTTAGTCGCGTTTTCAAACAGCTGTTCATTTGAAAATATCATCTGATAATATGCATCGGGCAGATCTCCGGTTGTTAGCTTCAGCCTTAACGTCTCTTGATAATCTGTGATAGGATATTCGTCAAAATCGATATTCATGTGTGTTTTTGC
>CAYSTR010000667.1:0-1743 GCA_964433745.1 uncultured Oscillospiraceae bacterium
GTACCCTCTTTAGACGATGGCATATCCTTTAAATTATCCCTTGTTATATTCATCGATTTTTCATTGAGAAACTTAATATCTGTGACGAGCTTTCCTAATTTTTCAAATATTTCGGAAAACCTTTTCTTGTCCTCCGGTGCCAGCTTCTCTATAATCTGCGAAAATGTCATGCCGCCGAAACCATTTTCAGCAAGCACTGCCTCTCTGCGCTTCTCGAGGGCTTCAAGCTTTAATGCCTCCGCCTGTTTTGCGGCGATAATGCGGTTTAGCTCTTTTATATTCTTCGTAAGCAGTGCATTGAGCTTGTGCTTCTCGGACTCGTGCATCTGCTCGAAAAAGCCTAGATATTCACAAAAAAATTCGTACATGGCTCTCCTTTAAAGGTTTAGACTACCTTTTCTCATAATAGCATCAACGAGCTTATCGGTGGGTACACGGTACTCGCCGCTCTCGATCTGCCCCTTTAGCTCAGCTAGACGCTGAGGAGAAACGGAGTCATTGACCGAACGGGAAATACCGTCGGTTACCTTTTTAAGCTCAAGACTAGAGGAGGCTTCGCCCGTTATCGAGATGGTATCCTGCTTTGAGCGAATAGAACCAACACCTGCCACGGGCGCTGCGCCCCCGGTTTTGGCGAGATTCTTCATATAGGTTTTTCCCACATTGATTGGATTGATGTTCATAAGCCCAGCCTCCGAAAAATTAAAACGGTTAAATTGCCGGAATATATTCCGACTATATATGTAATCGTTTAGTTTTCATAAAACTTTAATGTTTAAAACAAAATTTTATTGTTTTTTTTAACTTTAAATTTTTTATGTTTTATGAAAGCAGCGCATACGTCCCGAGACTCGCAGCAACCGCCACATCCTCACAGCTAAGATAGGCATTAATGTTCTCGTCAAACAGTATGCCCGCCGCCGGCGGCAGCTCGTCATCCCCCAGCCAGAGCACATATGTGACCGGCACAAACGGGAACAGCTTAATGGTCACCGCCGCATCCCCCGTCATAGTCTGCAGCCCTCCCAGTCTTTGCCCTGCCGCAATGAGCTTTTCGGGACTAAGCCGTAAAAGCGGCTTTATGGCGCGCTTCTCAAAGGAGGGGAAATAATCCCGCCCGCCGCCGCGCACCTCCGCAAACGAGATAAGCCGACCAGTCTCCCCGCGGCGCACGGAATTTGCCAGATATCTAAGAACCAACACCTCTGTCATAGGCTTTACGCTCTGTCCGCCCTTTAAAAGCTCAAAAGACGGTACTAAAAGGGTATAATCCTCATTTAAAAAGGACACCGTAAGATTATCATTAAACACCTCACCGGTATTATGTGCGACTGATGACATATCCTTTTCACGCAGAATACTTCTAGCATTCTCGGACGCGGTATGATAGGCGTGCAGACGGTTTTCCGGCATTATTTTATTCTCCTATTGCTTTTTTTTGTAAAATTTGGTATTATATAAGTTAATAAACATAAAGGGGTATCAATATGAAACGCACAGAGATAATATCGCTTTATAAAGGTACTGCCGCAGACGGTATGACCGTCACGGTGTGCGGTTGGGTAAAGACTATACGTGTGTCCAAGTCTTTGGGCTTTATAGAACTAAACGACGGGAGCATCTTCAACTCTCTTCAAGTCGTATTCGAGGATAATCTCTCCAATTTTTCCGAAATATCAAAGCAGAATGTGGGCGCGGCGCTCATCGTGACAGGTAAAATCGTGCTCACCCCCGACGCTAAAC
>CAYSTR010000668.1:0-1741 GCA_964433745.1 uncultured Oscillospiraceae bacterium
TGTTGTTTGCGTTTGATGACGAGAAAAAATGGGCTAAGGCTTGCTTTGAGTACACCGATTTGGGCACAAAAGCGGTTGTTACGGTTATGACAAACGGAAAATCCGATGATGCAAACGGTGTTAATATTGATGATAACACGGTATGGTTAAGACTATCGCGAAAAGGCAATATCTTTGCTGTTCACTACTCCATTGACGGTGAAAAATTCCTTATGGCACGGCTGACCTACATTCCGATGAGCGAGTGTATAAAGGTTGGTATTGTGGCTCAATCACCACTTGGTGACGGTGGAGAAATGAGCTTTGAACACTTCTCGCTTCTGCAAAAAACGGTAACAGATATTAGAAGCGGAGTGTGAATTTGATGAACATAATTATTACAGGAGTTTGCGGAACTGTAGCACCTCACTTTATCAATCATTATCAAAAGCTTGGGCACAACGTCATGAACTGGGATTTACAAGGGTTGAGGGTTAATGACGAGTCTAAAATCAAAAGGTTTATTACGGACTGCGAAGCCGATTTAATACTACATTTGAGTTTAGCTCCTACCGAAATATCAGAGCTTTTGGCAAAAATCTCTTTTGAGAACAACATTAAATTTCTATATACAAGCTCAGTGTCTGTTTGGAGCGATTTTGTGAAATATCCTGTGACTATAGGCACACCTGTATGCGGAACGTCGGAGTACGCAAGATACAAATATGAAAGCGAGCAAAGGATACTCTCTGCGAACAAAAACAGCTATGTAGCAAGGATAGGTTGGCAGATAGGATACGGTACAGGTTCAACCGATATGGTTAACTACCTATGTAAGGAAATGCAAGAAAAGGGTGTTATTAAAGCAAGCCATACTTGGTTTCCAGCTTGTTCCTTTATGAGGGATACGGCATCTGCAATTTGTGAAATCCTTGAAAATCAGCCCTCGGGGCTTTACCTTGTGGATAGCAACAACGGACTTAGTTTTTATGATATAGCTACTGAATTGTCAAGGATTTATACGTACTGGAACATAAGCGATAAAAGTGATTTTGTTATGGACAACCGAATGATTGACGAGCGTGTCAAGATAAGGAAATTTATCGGTGAAATGGGGTGTAGTTGCAGTTATGAATACAACCAATTCCGTTAATATCATTAAATCCGCTAACCAAAACACCGTTCTTGCAGAGGTGATGAAAAATACCGAATTTACAAAGCGAAGCCTTGCGGATATAACTACACTTACATTTCCCACGGTGAGCAAAATTGTTGATGATTTTGAGCAAGGTGGGCAGATTATTCAAACTGGAAAAACCCTGCCAACCAATGGACGAAAAGCGGCAGTCTATAGGCTCAATCCCGATTTTGGATGTACACTGTCGGTTTATTTTCAATACGAAAAATTTACCTCAGTGCTTGGGAATGCGGCAAAAAAGACAATATCAGTTAGGGAACACCCGCTTGACAGCAAAGGCTATGTTCGCACCTTGGAGCAAATTATAAGTGTGAATTTAGCAGAAAATCCTAATATAAAGGCAATTTCAATCGGTGTTCCAGCAGGAGTTGTAGATGGTAAAATTACCTACATAAACAACTATAATGAGTTAAGAGGAATTGACCTTGCAAAGCATTTGAACGATAGATTTTCCGTACCAGCTGTAATTGAACGTGATATGTTAGTTTATATGCAGGGTATCAGCTTACAAGAAAAATATCAAAACGATAAATTCATTTTGTCGCCATTGCTAAAAGCGAGAGG
>CAYSTR010000669.1:0-1735 GCA_964433745.1 uncultured Oscillospiraceae bacterium
GTCTTTTCCGTGCTTGACAGTTGACTGTCTTGCCTTGAAGATTCCGGTTGATTGGAAGATGGTTCGTTTCCAGAGCATCCTGCGAACAGTGAAAGAATAAGCGCCGCCGCACAAAAAAGTGAAATAACCCTAATTCTTGCTTTCATGACCATATCCTCCGTTTTTATTATTGTAACCTATGCGAGGCAAGATTTGTTACTATTTCACATAGATTATCAGATTAAAAGAAGCTTGTATGTTGATTTTCTTTTAATCTGACACTATTATACATCCGTACTTTGCGTTTGTCAATAGTAATTTTACATAATTTACGCAAAAATGTAAAACAACGCACAATCAGTGATTGTGCGTTGTTTTACATTTATTTTGTGCTTTCTCTGTATTTCACCTTAGCACACATGATGATAGTCTCGTACATTTCCTCTACACTGTTCATTCTGGAAAGCACCTGTTTTGCTAGTCTCGCTCCCATCATCTCATTATATGTTTTGACAGATGTTATTTGGGGTGACATTATCGTACATTCTGCTGAATCGTCAAATCCGCTTACCCGTATCTGACCGGGAACAGAGTATCCATGATCGGTAAGCCAGACAATAACCGACCTTGCAATCAAGTCGTTTGCACAAACAATGGCTGAGGGTATTTTATCCATTGATTTCATTACCCTGTCGATAGATTCTTTTCGGTAAAATCTATACTCGTCAGATAGAAAGCTTCTGTTTCTGTCATGCGTCAGCTGCCGTTCATCAAAGGCAACACAGAAACCAAGCCATCTGTCAAAGACTGTTCTGGAATAGGTTACATCTCCGATAAAAATCACATCATCGCAGCCTTTATTAAGTAAATCGTGAGTTATTTCCTTAATACTCACGATTCCCTCCACTAATACAATGTCTCCGTTGAGATCGTTCACATCTGCACCGACGGGACAGTCGTAGTATACACAGGGCACACCCAGGGTTGAGATTGTATTTAACAGGGGCTTATTATATATATTAATGACGATAAGCCCATCCACATGGTACTTTTTTATGATATTTAGAATCTCATCACAATCTTCGTCTGTATCAGATACCTGACAGTATACCAATGAAAAGTGACTGCCAGACAAGCAGGAATATATGCCGCTGATTATAGTGCTCCAAAATGTATTGATATCATTTTTATTAGTTAATACAATGATGTTCCCCTGTTTTCGTTCGACAGGCAGCGGTGTTACATCAATTTCGCTAAGAAGATTGGAATTAAGCTTACTGTAGCCCATATTGTAAGCTGTCTTTATTATCCTCTTTCGGGTTTCGCTTTCCACACCTGTTTTGCCGTTGAGCACCTTTGACACTGTATTTCTTGACATCTCCAGCTTTTCTGCAATGTCATTTATCGTTATTGTTTTCACTTGCAACACCTCTTTAACATCATTATATAATAATAATGTGCAAATGTCAACAATGAATTGTGCTTTTAGTTTTTGTTTCATTACGTTTTCAAGCTATGCTTATGCATGTATCGTAACGACGCATTTGATAAAAAAGCAGAGGAAGAGAGAAAAAAACCTTTATGATTAACCTATTAAGATTTAAGTCCTATACATCATTGATTGAGCAATTATCTTATAATGGTCTTTCATTATATTTCTCCGATATGGTCGAAGCCAGATTTATAAGCTCCAATACCCGAGTATCCTTTATACCGCTCTCAAGGTCTGCAAGAACTATGTCACAGGGCGCACACG
>CAYSTR010000670.1:0-1728 GCA_964433745.1 uncultured Oscillospiraceae bacterium
GTATCGCACTGGTGCTCGTTGTACCGCGTGATAAAATGTTTATGGTGCTCGTGTTACTGTTTCTGACGGTCATGCAGTTTGTGACGGCATGGCTCAATAAACGGACGATGCAAAGGCTTACCCGCATTCAAGAAGAACAGGCAGAAGCCGGATAGGAGAGATAGATGGAGCTTTGGTACTCGGAGCATCATACAAAGGATGTTCGCTTTTCGATAAAATTAAAGAGCGCACCGGTGAGCGTTCAGAGCGAGTTTCAGCGCATAGATATTCTCGATTCGTATGAGTACGGACGTATCCTCACGCTGGACGGATACCTGATGGTCACCGAAAAGGACGAATTTATATATCACGAAATGATTACGCATGTTCCCATGGCGGTAAACACCGAGACAAAACGCGTACTTGTCATCGGAGCAGGGGACGGCGGTGCTGTCAGAGAGCTGTGCCGGTATGACGCGGTAGAGCATATTGACCTTGTGGAGATAGATGAACAGGTCGTGGCTCTGTCCCGGGAGTATCTTCCGTTTACGGCATGTTCCCTTGACGATTCGCGTGTTACGATACACTATGAGGACGGTCTTCGCTTCGTGCGGGACTGTGACGGAGACTATGACTTAATTATTGTGGACAGCACCGACCCGTTCGGACCGGGTGAGGGGCTTTTTACCCGCGAATTTTACGGCAACTGCTACAAGGCATTGGGCAGGGACGGTATACTTGTCAATCAGCATGAATCGCCCTATTATGACGCGGATGCGCTGTCCATGGTGCGCGCACATAAGCGTATAGACAGCGTTTTTCCTGTGAGCCTTGTTTATCAGGCGCATATCCCTACATATCCGTCGGGGCACTGGCTGTTTGGGTTTGCGTCCAAGGGTCTGCACCCCATCGGCGATCTCTCTCCCGATTGGAGGAAGCTGCGCATTGATACGCGCTACTACGACCCGGAGCTTCACAGGGGTGCATTTGCTCTGCCTGTTTATGTTAAGCGGATGTTGAAAGGATGATGGTATGCTCTCTATACTGCCGTGTAAAGATGAAGAACGTGTATCACGTGAATGCGAGGCGGCAAACGTGGATGAAAAGCAAAGCGGTGTGCTTATTGCCTCGTCATGGGATGAGCTGGGGATATGCCTGTTTTCGCTTACGCATGAGCTTTATATAGTGCGTGTGACGGCTAAGGAACGCGATGTGGCGGACGGACTGGTGCGGGCAGCCATGAATATAGCGGTGCAGAAGGGCATAGTGAGCTGTCGGTTTTCGAGCGAGACATTAGCTTTAGGGCGGGAGCTAGGATTTATTAATCCGGACACTGAGGATTTCTCTTTACAAAACTTTGGCTGTAGGTGCGGAGAATGTAATTAGAAATTTTTTGATGTTCATAAAAAATTTACCACTAAATGCGTCATATTTTCTTATATATATTGTTTTTTTGTTTTTTTTGTGATACTATATAATGGGATAAATTTCATTGATATATAGCAGAAAGGTAAGGGTTGCATGAGCAGTAGAATGGAAAAGCTCACGGAGAGGACTGCGCTTTCTAGCGCGGCGCACAAGGGCGCGGCATACGAGCATCTTAGCGCATTGTTCGACGAGGGCAGCTTTACGCAGACCGGCGCGTGTGACAAGGCGTCTGTCGTGACCGGATACGGACTTTTGGCGGGTGTACAGGTGTGTGCATTTGCACAGGATTCCGACGTGCGCGGCGGTGCTATGGGAGCGCGT
>CAYSTR010000671.1:0-1725 GCA_964433745.1 uncultured Oscillospiraceae bacterium
GCGAATTTCTCTCCATAGGTGCTACGGTGTGTGCAATCTGTGGAGCTACCGCTGCACTCGCGGGCTTTGGGTTACTGGACAACCGTCCTCATACCAGTAATGGACCGGGGTTTCTAGAAATGGTTTCCCCCAACTATAAAGGTCAAGGCTTTTATATAGACAAGCCATCGGTAGCGGATAACAACCTTATTACTGCCGGTAGTACAGGAGGCTTGCTTTGGGCAAAACAAATCATTGAGCATTTAGGCGTTTTCAGATCAGACACGCTGGAAGCTTGGTACGAATATTTTAGTACCGGCGAGCCTAAACATTTCTTTGCTCTCATGCAAACATTGCCGAGTAACGATGAAAGCTGATTAAATATTTTGTAAAATAGGGATTTGGAGGACATATAATCTATGAGCGAAAGAATAAGATGTGCGTGGGCAGGTGATGACCCAATCTACATAGATTATCACGATAACGAGTGGGGTCGACCTGTTCACGATGATAAAAAGCTTTTTGAAATGCTTAATTTGGAGGGTGCTCAAGCAGGACTTTCGTGGATAACTGTGCTTAAAAAGAGAGGGAATTATCGCAAAGCTTTTGATAACTTTGACCCTGTGAAGATTGCAACCTATGACGATGCTAAAATAGAAGAGCTAATGTCAAATTCGGGTATAATAAGAAACAGACTTAAAATAAATGCGGTAATAATCAATGCTAAGTTGTTTTTGGAGATTACGAGAAACGAGAGCTTTGATAATTTCCTGTGGAAATATGTTGGCTACAATCCAATTGTAAATACATTTAATAGTATAGAGGATTTGCCTGCAACCACCACACTATCTGATAAAATAAGCAAAGACCTCAAAAAGATGGGGTTTAAGTTTGTTGGCTCTACAATTATTTATTCCTTTATGCAGGCGGTCGGTATGGTGAATGACCATATTACAGATTGTTTTGTTAAAGGAGAATGTTTATGAACTGGGAGCCGTGGACAGGCTGTTATAAAATAAGTGACGGCTGCACTAATTGTGGCAAAAGAACTTGGAATAGATATTTTGATGGGAAAAAATTATTTTAATAAAATTTTGCAAATAGAAATATTTTTAGTTTAGGTTACTCATAGAGTTGACAGCTTCATCCGCCGCTCTGTGGGTTTTTTGTTTGCTAAGATCCATATGAATAAATTAAATTCTCACGGTACTAGATATTTTTACACGCTCACTTAAAAAATCATATTTTTGGTGAATATTACTATACGGGAGCTGTCAAAAGGGGTATGATATGGTTTGTGCCATCTGATGCCACAAAACCGATTAACAGACATACAAAAGAGAGCAAGCAAAATGTTAAATTTGTAATTTGGTTGCTCTAATATGTAACATGCGACAGGTCATATTGTATATGGATTAGAAAAGTTATATTCTGTTTTTAGGAGGATAGTGATACAAGTGAAGCTTATAATGAAAAAACAAACGGGGCTTAATGATACCGAAGTTGAAATAAGATATGTCGAGCTAAATGATGATGTTAAAGCCTTGGCACGATACATTGAGCAGTATGATTTTTTTATCTGTGGTATGGATAACGGTCGTCAGTATCGAACTCGAATAAACGATATTTATTATTTAGAAAGCGTGGACAGAAAAACTTTCATATACACAAAAAATGAAGTGTTTCGGTCTGAACTGCGTTTATACCAGTTTTTAGAGAAAGTGAAAGGTTTTGATTTTGTTCAGG
>CAYSTR010000672.1:0-1724 GCA_964433745.1 uncultured Oscillospiraceae bacterium
GACGGGCGTGTAAAGGGACTTGATTTAGGTGCTGCTAGATTTGAAACAGAAGAAAACCCCATGCTCACCCGTTCGGTCATTATTAAGCTGGGATACGCTCCCCCCGAACAATACCGCACAAACATGAAGCAGGGTGTATGGACTGATATATATGCTGTTGGCGCTACACTCTACAAGATGCTCACAGGTATAACCCCTGAGGAATCGGTTGACCGTATAGAACAAGACAATCTTAAAAAACCGTCTCAACTAGGACTAAAGATTGATGCTCATGTGGAAAAGACAGTAATGAAAGCTATGGCTTTGAAGCCGGAGCTTCGCTTTAAGAGTGCGAAAGAGATGCGGGCAGCGCTGGAGAACCGTATGTCAGCCGAATTTCCGGAGGTAGAGCTAAAAAAGCGTAAACGTAACCGTGCTCTTTCGATTGTCCTAACTGCCATGTTAGTTCTTATCATGGGCGGGATAATCGGGTATCAGTCCTCGCTTCCAGTCGCTGATACACTGGCTAATGCAGATATTAATCCCGATAGTATAACTATATATGTACCTCAAAGTGATATATATGAAACCATCAATTTACTTGCCGATTCATATATGGAACAGTTCCCTGGATTTAAAGTAACTCTTCTTGATGAAAACACTTTAGGGGATACTAAACCCATTGTGTTCTTTTCAAATGCAGTAGAGCTAAACGAAGGAGATGCTGTCGACCTGTCATTGCTTGTGGACAGTCTCAACAAGCGTGATTATCCCATGCTGTCGGACTACGAGACAATCTATCCCTCTAAAAACAAGCTGCCGTTGGGTTTTGTATCCATTGCAATATACGCTAATAAAATCTATGCAGCGGACAATGGTATAAAGCTTCCTTTAGGCATTGCAAATGAGGACGATTTATTTTCATTTATAAAACAAGGTAAAACATTACTTAATCCCTACTGCATGTCCTATATGTTTTCGGCAATGAACGGTACAGCGGATAAATGGGCCAAGGAGCTGGCAACGCTTTATAATTCCGGAGGCTTAGTTACAGAGGAAGATTCGGGTAATATGCTTTGTATCGGTTTTACTTCAGATCTTCGTAACATTCAAAGCATGTGGCAGGGTTATTATCAGGTAATACCGATAAAAAACGCCTGGGATATAGCAGCCGGTGAGATGAGTATAAGCGCATCTGCAACCGATAATCAGCAAAAAGCTGCCATGCAGTTTCTATATTTTTTACTCAGTGATTATGCACAAAACCTTTTGCATGTACAAAATGAATTTCTTATTCCTATAAATAAAAACTCATACACACAATTCTTGGTTGTAAATCCCGACTTGAGCGTTCTTAGCAATCAACATTCAAGCAGTCGGTTATTAGGCGAAAACCGCGAGATAATTGAACCTGTCTGTGTTGACTTCATCACACTATTCAATGAGGGCAATCTTGATGAATCGGCATTACTAAAGCGTTTTAATACATTAAAAGGGGTGCTGAAATGAAGCATAAAGTAAGCCTTCTGACATTACTATTATGTATTTCCTTAGCCCTAACCGGCTGTACTAGCGCTATAGAAAAGGTGCTGACCGAGCTTGCGGGCTCTTCCTCGGACAGTGTCAGTTCATCCTCTGACAGCAGCACTTCCTCTGAACAGATTAAAGCCTCCTCTGCTCCAAAGGACACCCACTCCTCCATGCTGCCTGTTTCGTCCGATGAAGATAAACCCGTCTATGCAACT
>CAYSTR010000673.1:0-1721 GCA_964433745.1 uncultured Oscillospiraceae bacterium
TCGGCGGACACGACGAGAAGAGCGGGTGACCCTCAGACGAGGATCACGCCGAGGGGACGCAGCTTGATATTCCGGTAGAGTCCCATGAGGAGGGACTGTCGGACATACTGTCATTAAAAGAGGTATTGTCCGAGCTTGATTATGACGACCGCCGATTAATCACACTTAGATATTTTCTCATGAAAACCCAGTCCGACACGGCAAAGGTTCTGGGAATGACGCAGGTTCAGGTCTCCCGCCGGGAGAAGAAGATATTATCATCGTTAAAGGGAAAATTATTGCAATAATTAAGGAACGTAAAAAAATTGAAAGGTGGGACGTGGGCGGTGTCCGCGCTGATGCCGCCTAAATAAGGATGAAAAAAGAACAGGCTATCGGAATGGGGTTTATTGACCGGATTTACATCTTTCTGCAACGCCGCAGTCAGGTGGTGTATACCGTTTTGGCGTTTTTAGGTGGACTGACCGCCTCGTTCGGTAATATGTTCGGTGTAATGGCTCCTTTTGCTCCTGCCTACATTGCCGCGGTGGATACAAAATATCTATTCCCATCAATCGCCGGAATACTGGTGGGGTTTCTTTCCACTCTGTCCATCACAGGAAATATTAAATATGTCGCCATGGTGTTTTTTATCTGGGTGGTTCGCTGGATATTTAAGCCGGAGGAGACAGACAGCAGTGTACCCGCAAAGGGACTGGTGCTGGCGGTGCTCTCGTCTATAGGCGGTGTACTGGTCATTGACCTCATCATAAGCGCATTAAACGGTTTTATTGTATTTGACCTTGTGATAGGCATATGCGAGGCACTAATAGCATCGGGGCTGGCATTCTTTTTCCGTACAGCCATATACGCATACAGGCGTTCAGGACTGTACGCAATGAGCCGGTACGAGCTCATCTCGCTGTTTTTGAGCCTTTGTGTACTGCTTGCCTGTATGTCGGGCATTAAGGTGTCGAACGTGTCTGTAGGGCACATAATTGGCTCAATACTTGTTTTGGTGCTTTCGCGCTATGGGGGAGAGGGGACAGGAGCAATCGCGGGCTTATGTATCGGTCTTATGCTCTCGTTTTCGGGTACAGACTATGCCATAATGGCGGCGGCTTTTGGTATAGGCGGGCTTTTAGGGGGACTGTTCAGCCGGTTCGGGCGGGTCATGACGGCAGCTTCATTCATTATAGCGAACGGAGCTTTTGCTCTTATAAAGCCGGATTTGGGACTGTCACTTATGTATGAGGTTGTGGTTTCGAGCGTCATATTTATGATTATACCGGACGGAGCATTTCTGCCGGTCAAGCGGATATTGACAGTCGAACGCAGCGGCAACCTCAAGTTCTCCGAGCTTGTATCCATGCGGCTAAAGCTGTTGTCCGCCTCTTTGACCGACATATCTCAGTCGGTGGAGGCAGTATCAAAAAAGCTGTCGGTTATAAACGGAGACGGTGAGACGACGGTGAGTGACGGTGTGTGCCGTGAGGTGTGCAGTCAGTGCGGGTTGAAGGTGTTTTGCTGGGAAAAGAACTACTCGGATACAATGAATGTTATAAATGATTTGACACTTTTATATAAGAGTGACGGATACATAGATCTGTCGCGTATCCCCAAGCACTTTGCCGGACGCTGTATAAAGGTCGAGCTGTTGAGCGACTGTCTTATTAAGTACTATAAGCTGACCATGATGAACGAGGGTGCTAAGCGTCGGGTGAGCGAGATTAGAGCTATAG
>CAYSTR010000674.1:0-1719 GCA_964433745.1 uncultured Oscillospiraceae bacterium
AGGCTTGTGCCGATTGATGTGTCGGGGTCGGTGTTATCCGTAGTTTCAGCGGCAAATGCTGTTATCGACAGGGAGAACACCATGACAATGACTAAAAAGATTGCGAGAAATCTTTGCATAAGTTTTGCTCCTTTCAGATTTTGTTTTTTGTATTGCCCATGCCTTTAAGGGCATGAAAAAAGCGCCCATTTCTGAGCGCTGTGGCAAACTTGATAATAGGGATTCCTTATTTTATACTTATATCATCCTGTACCGCTAAAGGGGGTATGAGAATTGGCACAGGCGAAACGAGGCCCGAAAACCGATAATCCTAAACCATTCAGAATAGCAGTTAAGCTCGACAAGGAAGCATTAGATATTCTAAAAGCCTATTGTGAGCAAGAAACTATTTCTATAATGGAAGCCGCAAGGCGAGGGATTAAACGGTTGGAGGTTGACCTCAAACAGCAATAAAGAAAGCGGCGCACCACTCGTCAAAGTTTCGCACCGCTTTCCACCGCAGCTACCGAAATCGGCAGGCTACATAAATATACTATCATATGGAGTCCTGCCTTTCAAGGGGTTGTTTGTAAACTTCTTAGAAAGGGTGATAATTTTGAGTAAATCCATACTGCATGACCTGTTCAATGGAAAGGTAATCCCAAACGAAACCATTGTGTCCAAGAATCCGCAGTACACGCTTATCAGCGACAAAATAAGTGCTGAAAGAGAATTTTTCAAGGGTATGCTGTCCGATGAGGACTTCGCACGGCTTGAAAAGGTGGAGGGAATGTTTGGTGACATGTCCTCTTTACAAGACGAGGAAGCCTTTGCATTTGGCTTTCGGCTTGGTGCGGCAATCATGATTGATGTCTTTACCGGCAGAAATGAGCTAATCTTCAAACCGGGGTCCCCAACAAGTCCGCAGACTTGATGGGGTGGAAAGGCAAATAGCGTATTTATGTGAAAAAGCCCTGTTACTGTTTTTTTAAGCAGTGACAGGGCTTTGTTGTTTGCATAGGCATATTTACCTTTATTCGGATTGTTCCCGTTGTTGGCTCTTATGCCAACGTTCAAGCAGCTTGATTATGGTTTCCTCAATCTGTTGCGGGGTGGTGAAATTAGGAAAATACTTTTTGAGCTTTTCACCGGTAAACGTGATTTTTGTCGTTTCTTTCTTTTCCTCCGACATGATAGCGAGTACCATATCTTCGGTGAGCTTGCCGTCCTGTGAAAACTTTTTCATGCGCTGTGCTTGTGACAAGGAGGGAGTGGCTTCCTCTGATTCAATGGTGGTAAGTAACCAAGATTGCTCTTGTTCGGTTAAATAGGACACCTCTACGGCTGGGTTAAAGGCTATGCGGTGTTGGTCTACCAATTCGAGCAGTTCGGGGATAAGCTCTGTAAGCCGGATATATCGTTTAATTTGGTTACGACTTTCACCGGCTTCATCAGCCACAACCTCAACAGATTTTTTGCTTTCTGACTTGTGCCCAACTTGGGCACAAGTTAAATCCGTCCGCTGTCCTTGCCGTTTTATGGCTTCAAGTTTCATCTTAAAGGCAAACGCTTTTTCGCTGAACAATAGGCTTTCACGTTGGAGATTGCTGTCCACCATAATAATCGTAGCTTCATCATCATCTAAATCCCTCAAAATTACTGGCATGGTTTCCAGTCCTGCAAGTTCACAACCACGTTTGCGCCGATGTCCGGCTACAAGCTCATATGCACCGGCTATTC
>CAYSTR010000675.1:0-1718 GCA_964433745.1 uncultured Oscillospiraceae bacterium
GGGACTTTTTCGCCTGTGCGTTCGGTAAACGCCAGTATATTGTGTCCCTACCGATCAACGTCAACCCCTATGCCGGAATGAATAGCTATTTCCCCATGCCGTTTCGTAAACATGTACGGGTGACGGCAGAGAACCGCGCTCCGCAGAATCTATCCGGCTTTTTCTACGCCATTACCTATGAGCTTCGCGAAATCGAGCCGGACGAGGCGTATTTCCACGCACAGTTTCGGCGCACAAACCCGCTGCCGTACGGTGAGGACTTTACCATCGTGGACAACATAAAGGGGAGCGGTCACTATGTCGGCACCCATATGGGCTGGCAGCAAAACAGCTCCGGTTGGTGGGGTGAGGGGGAGATTAAGGTGTTTATCGACGGCGACGATGAATTCCCCACCCTCTGCGGCACCGGCACGGAGGACTATTTTGGCGGTGCATGGTGCTTTGTAGATAACTATTCCGCACCTTTTATGGGTTTTCAGGATCTGACCGCGAAAACCAACAAGCAGGTCAACTCCCTTGGTGACCGGCATAGCTTGTACCGATACCATCTGCTTGACCCTATCCGCTTTTCCTCCGATCTACGCATCACCATGCAGGCAATCGGCTGGCGGAGCGAGGGCCGGTATCTGCCCCTCATGGACGATATCAGTGCGGTGGCGTACTGGTACCAGTCTGAGCCGCATTCTGAATTTCCTAAGCTTGGCAGCCGGGACGAACTGGAGGTAATCTAGCCCTAATAACATATCCTGTCCAACGGACAGGATATGTTATTAGGCTCTGGTTTTTTCAACTTTTGGTTGAGTAAATGATGAAAGACTGCTCTTTAGTTCTTCAACTGAGTATTCAGAACCAAGAATGACAACCTTAGTCAAAGTATTTGAAATCACAGGGCAGGAAGAAAAGAAGTAACAAGAAGGAGGATTGAGCCGCTCTGTATAACATAAAAACTGGGTGTGGATGGTTTCCTTCGGCACTCAGTTTTTTTTGCTTAGGGTTCTTTTGCGGGTATTTTCGTGTAGGTCAATACCCCTCAATTTTCTACGATATTATATGGAGCTTTAGTCTTGACATTTAAACTTCTGTGTGTTATCCTAATATAGTACTGAACGTTTAGTACTAATTAAGTGGTTGGATGTGATACTATGCCATATACTCCAGATGCCAGAAACCGGATTTTAGATGCAGCGAAGAAAATATTTGCAGAAAAAGGATTCGATGGTGCAAGAATTAATGATGTTTCAGAAATTGCTAATGTCCCTAAGTCCTTGATCTACTATCACTTCAAAAGCAAGGACGAACTTTTAGAAACCATTATCATGGATTTTATATCTGCTTATAAGCAATTATTAAGTATAGCAGAAAATGATACCCATACACATAAGGCTGAGCAAATGACCAACAGACTTCAAAACCACTACTATGAATTTGCCATTCAAAATGTGGATGTTATCAGGATTATGTTTGTCGAATCGCTTAAAAAGAACAATGATACACCGGTTATGTTTAAGGTAGTGGAGGAAATTGTCCGCATAGAAAATCCGAGTAAAGAGGATATCAATGAACGGTTGGTGGCAGAGTTTTTTACCGGGCTTATTCCGCTCTACTCCTATCTTTGCTTTTATGACAAATGGTGTTCTTATTTTAATGTTGATAGAAAAGACTTTGATAGGTTATTCCTTGAACATATAGAGCAGACACACGGAGCATACCATAGGAAC
>CAYSTR010000676.1:0-1712 GCA_964433745.1 uncultured Oscillospiraceae bacterium
ACCGACCACATCATTGTGCTCGAAAACGATACACTCTTCCAAATGTTCGGGCAAAACATGACGCTGGATGAGTGCTTTAGACGAGCAGATGATTTGCTTTGTAAGCGGCTAAAGGAATACTTATTACCGGAAAGGATTGGATGAACATGGCAAACAAAGCGGTGATATTACGAGCTTTCCCAACATATGAATACTCATTTCGTTTTGACTATGCACGACAACGACTCGTATTATACCGTGGCACAAGTACTATTCGCTTGCTTACTCTAAAAACAAATGTCATTACAGAGATTGCGGCAGATGGGCATTATGGACTTGCTGAGTTTTGTTTTTCGCCAAATGATGATTATATTTACGCAGTTGACAGATATAACAAACCATGTGCCAACGTGTATAGGATTGATACACGCCACAACACGTTTAAGGTGTTCTTTGCAAGTGATCATCCCATCGAGTTGTTTCGCCTTTCACCTGATGGCAATTCTGTTTTCATCAGCAACACCTGCGGAAAACCTTTGGATAATCAAAGTAAAGTTATTGAGATAGACTGCAATACAGGGAGAATTTGCGATAAATTTTCGATCCCCCTCGCAAAATGCACATCAATGACATTTGATTTCAACAATATAAAAGTATCCGGAAAAGGGTATTATTCACATAAGGAGTTTGACCATGGCGAATTTCTGTATGAATCACTCGAAGAATGCAACAGTGAGTTTCTCTTATATACCGAAGAACAATCAAAATGTTCTAAAGGGAGAATTGTAAAGGCTGAATGTACCTATAAATTTTCAAAAGAAAACAACAATGAGTCTGATATTTTTATTCAAGCGTTGCCGAGCAAAATGGAGGTTTATGATTCAGAACACTTTCGCACAAGACATTGCAACCTGTACTATGATGGTGAACTCATTACACGCATCCCCCACTATAGGCTTTTAGATTATGAGGGTGAAACCACCGACTTTCCTCATTATGCTTTAATAGATTACAAACCGGAAAACACTGGCTACTCCTCACATTATGCTCAAAATGAGTGTGAACGGTTTGCTCTTTTAATCGGTTATGATGATTGAAATACAGGCAACCTCCCCATGAGGTTGCCTGTATTACCATGCATCAAGGGCATCTCGGTAATCCTTAATAGCCCACGCCGTTTGGCCTTCATCCGTTTTAAGTGAAAAATCGGCGCCACACGCCCGAAGTGCAGCAAAGCGTCTTTCGCAATACACATTGTCTAAAGCGGCTTCGTGCAAAGGTGTCCAAAAGTAGTCATCCTGTGCGTTAACATCTGCGCCCCACTCTACCAAAAGCGGAATGGCCTTTGCCCAACTATCCCCTGCCGCAACCGCATAATGGAGTACCGCTCTACCCTCCGGCCCTCTGTCACCAATATGCTCGGCAACGAAATCGGCTTTATATTTTTGTAACAATAACAGCTTTTCGCAGTTCCATGCAGATGAGGCCGCCCACATAATGGCATTTTCGCCGTCAGAAATTAAATCATCATCTTTGTAGGTTTGAAGCAATTCTTCTAACTTCGGCAAACAATTTTTTTCGCAAAGATTATTGATGATAAATTTTAACCGAAACACAGCAGAACCGGATATAAACTCCTTAATATCCGATTCACGAATACCCCGAAATCCGAACACAATGCCGTACTCTAACAGCTGTTCTTTCGTCTGATTCCAAAGCTCCTGCTCGTTTTG
>CAYSTR010000677.1:0-1704 GCA_964433745.1 uncultured Oscillospiraceae bacterium
GGCTATTACCAATGTACGCCTTCAACTCGTGTGTTTCTATTACGCATCTATACATATATATATCCTTTCTACTGCTGCGGGGAGCGGAGCACTCAGCTCCCCGCAAGCTCAGTAAGTTTTATTTAAGCGGCTGTAGCACTTCTCCCGTCTCCTGATCAATAATAGGCATATCTTCCTCAGCATCATGCGTCCCATCCTCGTCAAAACCAACGCTCGAAGCGATAGCCTTGATCTGGTCGGACATTTTTGAGATAACCAGCTGCTCGTCGGCCGTAAGGATACGATTAACGGTAAACACTGCCTGGGAATATACGACACCGTTAGCATTAGTGGCTTTTTTCAAGGCAAATTTCGTAACCACCATACCTGTTTTGATTCCTTTGGACAGAAGCCGCTTTATATATGTAGTCAAGTTCTTAAGGCTGCCCGTCGGAAGCGAAAGCAGAAGCGGAAATATCTCCCCTTCGCGCAGGATATATATGCGGCGACGGTCTTTACAGCCTTTACCCGCACCATCTTCGAGAGCAGTCCCGAATTGATTAAGCGGGCACTTTGCGCAGCTGCCTCCCGGCGAGCCTTCGCCAACTATACCATCAAAGCTGCCGCAATCCGGTGGATTATTAGCGCCAGTATACTTTTCTTTGTAATACATCCGCACAGGGTGATGATAGAGAATAACACCGCTAAACTCCTTGACGGAATCGGGAGAGTCGTGATCATCGGTTGGCATTTCAAATGTGACACCACCGCCGGACGGTACCTTAATCTTATCAAAGGTAAGGTCAAGCCCCGCCATCTCCTCTTCAATAGCCGTTGCCATGTTGAAATTCTGCAGAGCCATGTACCCGTTTTGCGCAACTAAGTTATTATTATCGCTCATTAAAATAACCTCCATTTTTTATGATTTGTAGATTCGGATACTGGATCTTTCATAGTCCTTAACAAGCCCGGTCAGCCATTCGGGGAGCGTGTCCTCGTTTTGCTCCTTGAGCTCCTTAAGGGTAGAAGTTAGGGTCTGATGGTTAATCGTAAAAAGATGCTCGAAGCCCTGTGCTTTTAGCACTGCATATAAAGCATCTTTTTTATCTGGCTCTGCTTGAGGATAGCTCTGGATGACCAAAGAAAAACCGCTGTCACCCCGCTTGAAGGAAGGAACCTCGTTTTCAACCATGAGTTCGATCAGCTGCATTTCCACTTCGGAGATCTCACCGTTTACCGTCTTTATCTCAAGCTCAAGGGCTTTCTTGCGTTCGCGTAATGCTTTCAGAATGTCTGATAGCTCAAACATTTGCGCTTCCAATAAATATTACCTCCTTTATCATATAAATGGGTTTCTACCGTTTCGATAATCGTCGACCAGCGTTTTAGCAAGCTCAGCTTTGTTTTGAAGAGCCAATAAGACCTTTTCGTCCACCGTTGACCTTGCGATTAAATAATAATAGGTACAGTCCTGTGTCTGTCCGACCCGGTGTATCCGTGCTTTTGCCTGCTCGAAATTTGCCATGTTATAATCAAGCGAATAGAATACAAGAACATGTGCCGCAACAAGCGTTAAGCCCAAAGAAGCTGTAGCAATCTGTCCCACAAAAACCTGTATATCTGGGTTGTTCTGAAACTGCTCCACCTGCTTTTCACGGTTGGTTACGCCGCCCATTATCATTGAATAGCCGATTTTATGCTTCTCAAGCAAACGGCAGATGGCTT
>CAYSTR010000678.1:0-1703 GCA_964433745.1 uncultured Oscillospiraceae bacterium
GAAGCTCGGCAAGCTCTTTGCCCGTGCTCCAAGTGGCGATATACCCCAAGCTGTTCTCGGCGGTCTGAATGCCATAATAACTGCAAACCGCAAAGGAAATGCTTTCGGCTTCAACTTCCTCGGTGTTGCGGTTTTTTGGCTTTAGGGGCTTTGCATTTTCATCTTGCTGTGCTTGTAGCTCCTTCGTGAATGGCAGCACAAACGGTCTGTACCTCGCTCATGCCCTCACGAATGGCAATGCGTTTTTCCTCGGTGTGGTAGTAACCGTCCGTATCCTCGGACAGCGGCTTTATTTCAATGGGAACAGGGGCGGTGCGTTTAATGGCTTCCATGAACGCATCAAATTGTGCCACATTGCCTGTTAAATCGCTTGCAAGGGTGGGCAGTGGCTCGCCCTCGGTTTGGGAAACATCAAACACGGACACCACACGGAACATGGGTATCTGTATTTCTACTTCCTCGGTCTGCACCTTGCCGCTTGCATCAAGGAGAGGGGCTTTGGTCTGTGGGTCAAGCTTTTCCCGTTCCTCCTTGATTTTGTAGGGGGTGGGAGCAATGATTTTAATGCCCTTTTCGCCCTTTTTGACGAAGCGTGAAAAGCCATCTCGCCATTTGTTAAAGCCTGCCACCAGAGTGGCATCGGGCTTTTGCATGGAGATGAGCAGGGTATTGTTCAGCGAATATTTGTGGAAGCGGCTCATGGTCTGAAGATAGCTTTTGTATTTGTCACTCTCGAAAAGCTCCATAATGCCAGTTTCAATGCTGTCGGTTATTTCCTTTAACCGTTCTTTGTGGTTTTGTTTTTCTGCCATAGGGGTGTACTCCTTTCAAAGTTTACATATAGGGTGTTTCTTTATTTTTGGTGAAATGGTAAAATTAGAGATAGAAAAAACCGCCTAATGGACGGTTTAAATAGTGTTTATATTTGCTTTATGGAGGTGCTTTATGGGTGAATGGGCAAAGCCAAATAATTTTTCGGCTGTATTTAGATTGACTAATTCAAAATATGCAGATGCTTTTTTAACAAAAGGTTCTATTAAATTCAACACACCGCAATCGTGGATTGATTATTCTAAAAAGTATGGAGATGGGCGAGGAGATGGACTTGAGGGCACATTAGCATTTTGCCATTCCTTAGATGTAGAACGCATAAAGGAATTGGTTGATAAATACACATCTCACAGAATCCCCATGGTCAATCCAAGGCAATTGCTTGTTGAAAACGATGGTACACGACTGTTTTTTAAAGATAAACGCAGCTTAGAATTACCTTGCTTTTGCATATATCTTATGAAACATAGTTTGTTTCCTTGTCCTGACAGTGAAGGAAAACATAAAGTGAGTACGTATATTCCAGCTTCATATTTTAGAGATTTCTCAGATAATTCATCGCCAGAAGATGTAGCATCATTACCTTTAGAAGACCAACCTGCATTGATAGTAATTTCTGACTTTGAAGTGTTTAAGAGCAGGATGTATAAAACACTAAACAAACTTGGCTTAGAAAATACTGAAATTTCAATTGGAACTGTATCGTATTTTGATTTTGACTCATATGGTATTGATGGTTGGATGGATTTTGAACAAAAGTACCCCAAAGAATTGTTTGTAAAAAATATTCGCTTTGTAGAGCAAAGTGAAGCACGCGTTATAATTAAGACAACAAAAACAGATGTCCTCGCACGCCTGCATGGTGCTCCAAT
>CAYSTR010000679.1:0-1693 GCA_964433745.1 uncultured Oscillospiraceae bacterium
GACTAAGCTGGATACGATCTCATCACAGTCCATCTGTTATTCCTCCTTGAATAATAGTTATAAATATATTATAGTGTATGACACACACTATTGTCAAGAGGTAATAGTGTACAAAGATAAGGGTAGATATATGTGAAAATTGTTTCAACGCCTACGGTGGGGGAGGTTTCACATATAATAAAGCATACAGGGGATGCGGTTTACCGCATCCCCTGTATGCTTTGTTTTCACAAATCAATAAAACCATTTCAAAATTTCAACTCCCACAAAGGGATCATCTTTCCCCTTGGACATTTCTATTATAACATAAAAAGTGTAAAAAACAAGGGGTGAATCTGATGTATTTATTCAAGGTTATTAAACATTTTACATTACAAAAAAGATAAAACAAATAATTTAGCGTTGGGTTAGTATTAAGATTATGATTTATATGCTGTTGTTTGTAACTTCATTGGAGTATACTCCTTAACTTGTCAATCTTGTAATTTCGTAGAGTGATTTACCACTTTTTCAGTGGTGGGGATTTTACAAATAAGCTTTTAAATGCTGCCATTCAAAGTGTTCCAATTCTAGCTTAGCGGTCTCCATGGCTTTTCTTGCTAAATAGCACTTACCTTCACGTTTAGCCAGCTCCGCAATACTGAATTATTTTTCGCAATCCTCAAGCTCATCGAAGATAATGCTTGACAAACAATCGATTCTATGCTATAGTATTGGAATATAAACAAATAAAACCATGTCAAAGAGAAAATAAAATCAAGGCACAATACATTATTACAAGGATAGGAGGCTAGTAACGTTAGATACATAAACATATGATCGATAAAAAATTCAAGAGTATAAGACATTTAAGGAGATGACAGAATGAAAAAATCAACAAAAAAGACTCTAAGAGGTGTATTTCAAGGCATAGCTGTATGTTTAATCTGCGATTTAATCCTTAAACCCATACTGGGTTCTCCGCAATTGTTGTGGCAATTTCTTTGGAGCATTTATCAATAATGTATAACCCATTCTAGCACAACCATATTTGTATTGCATTCCTCATGATAATCTGCTATACTAAATCTATGATCGATTTCCTTTATATTTCCCCCGCCGTAAGCAGAGGAAACACAAAAGTTCGCTACAAAGGAGCACACCCATGACCACCATCTACTTTATCCGTCATGCACAGTCCGACATCTCGGTACGCGACGACCTCTCCCGTCCGCTCAGTGAAAAGGGCTTGACCGACCGTACCTTGGTCACAACCTACCTCGAAGACAAGCAGATCGATGTCGTGCTGTCGAGCCCCTATCAGCGGGCAGTTGATACCGTAAAGCACTTTGCTGACAGCCACGGCCTACCTATCCGTTTGATCGACGATTTTAGAGAACGTAAGACCGAGTGGGTGGAGGATTTCAAGACCTTTTCACAGAATCAATGGGCTGACTTTACCTACAAGCACGGCAGCGGGGAGTGCCTGGCCGAGGTGCAGAGCCGTAATATCCGTGCATTGAATGAGGTGCTGACCGATCACAAGGATCAAAATATCGTCATCGGCACCCATGGTACAGCCCTTTCCACCATCATTAACCACTACGACAACCGTTACAGCTACAGCGACTTCTTGGAAATGGCCAACCTGATGCCGTGGGTGGTGGTGATGCGCTTTGACGGTCAGCTGCTTATTGGGATGGACAAGATCGAT
>CAYSTR010000680.1:0-1688 GCA_964433745.1 uncultured Oscillospiraceae bacterium
CACCTGTTACAGCTATCCCAAAGGTTTCCAAAGCCGCCGCGCCACCTTTATTTATTTCCGCAAAATCCGCAATTTTAGAGACGACACCGCCAAAAATATCCGCAAACCTAGCAATTGCCGGAGTAAGCGCACCACCGAACGCCTCAGAAGCCCTACCAGCCTCGTTTGCAAGTATTGCTATTTTACCGGGGTCAGTCTCTCCCAGTTTTGCATTTGTACCACCAATAGAACTTGATACAATCTCCGTCAAGACAGCGACTCGTTCGGATTCCTCCCCGAATTTAAGCATATCCTCTTGCGCTTCGCTATACTTGTAGCCGTATTCTTTGAGTGTTTCAACCTGTCCATTCATAGCTTTACCCAGCATAGTAGCAGCACTTACGGCGTTTCCAGCTGAAACATTGTAGCTGTTTTGTTGGGTTAGAGCGTCATTCATTACAGGTATAAGCTTTTTAAGGCTCTCTGTTTTGCTTAGGTATGTCGCAAGCTCCTGCGCCCCGGCTTGCTGAATCCCGGCAGATACAACGCCCAATTTCTGATATTCTTCTGTCAGCTTTATAACGTCTTGCACTTGCGCACCCGTTGCGCTCATTGTTAGTCGCATTGAGTTATCAAGTCTTGTCTGCGCCCCAGCAACCTCTGTATATGCATCTACAGCTTTCTTGGCCGCTAACGCAAGCGCTGCAAAAGCAGCCCCAGCAGAAACACCCAATGCCTTTAAGCCGTTACCTAAGTCATTATTAAGCTTGCTATTTAGCTTTTCGCTTGCAGCTTCTGTTTTGCCCATTTCGGTGGCTGCGTCTTTCAATTGAGCATTTAAATCCTTCAAGTCAGAAGATGCCTTGTTTATACCTGCTGTCTCCATCTTAATGGCTATTTCGCGCTCTATATTGCCTATTTCCCTAACCACTTCATTGAGATGCTTCTTTGCCATTTCGGCATCTGTTTTAATCTCGATAGTTATTTGGCTCTCTTTTTCAGTTATCGTGTTTTTTATCTCTTCAAGACGTTCTCTAAGCTTCGTATCCTCTGCTAAATCAACATGCAATTCTATTTTTTCTTCAATATCCTTTTTTCTTGGTTAAGCTGTTTTATCTCATTTCTTAGGTTTACAACGTCCAAGCTATCAATTGGAAACCTGATTTCTCTTTCGGTCTCCTTTTTGTCTGCTAATAGCTCCTTGAGCTGTGTTCTCAACGTCTCAATGCCGGATGACTTAATCTTGATTTCCAAATCCTTCTCAAGCCGCGTCTTTTCCTCTTGAAGCTTTTTAAATTCAGCCGTAGCAACAGCTACCCCCTGTTTTACGCCCTCTGCTGATGCTCTTATTTGTATTATCAACTCGGCTATTGCGCTATCTAGTGACATATACCCACCTCGATTTCTTTGCATTAAAAAAGCAATCCCAAAATTAGATTGCCACTTTACATTATTTAAGTTTTGTGCTAATATTTAATTACAAAAAGGCAATCGCAAAAGCGGTTAGCCCATCAGTTGATTATTTTAAAAATAACCGCTACCTTTGGACTAGGGCGGTTATTTTTTTATGTAATATACGTTTACTATGTAAATCATCATATCCGTTAAAACCACGACATAAGCCGGATTCAACAGTATAATAGATATCAAGTCCAGTATAAACATAAGCCTCACCTCCTTTCGGAGATGCAGACTAACCGCCTTTGCTT
>CAYSTR010000681.1:0-1687 GCA_964433745.1 uncultured Oscillospiraceae bacterium
TCTTTACAAAGATGGAGTTTGAAATTATAGAGCTGCTGTCGAGCCATTCGGGGCAAGTCTTTGATAAAGAAAGCATCTATGAAAAGCTGTGGGGGTATGACGGCGAGGGTGACAGCAAGGTTGTTACCGAGCTTATCCGCAGAATAAGAGGGAAACTCACGGAACACTCATCTCACGAGTATATCGAAACAGTTTGGGGGTGCGGCTACAAATGGGTAAAATAAAAGACTGGTCAATTAAAAAAACACTGGCGTTTTATTTGAGTATAGCGTTTGTGTGCAGCTTGCTCTTAACGCTCTTAATTACAGGAATTTTTGAAGATATACAAGCTGATATTTTCAGAAAACATACTGATATGGACAAATTAGCTGAAATTACAGAATATATTTCAAGCACCTATGGATATTCGATTATCACACCAAGAATTAGCACAGCAGAGCTTTCATTTTCGGAGCGGTTTGTGGTTGAAGCGTGTGATTTTGTTGTTTCTTGGAACACATTTATTATATACATCTGTTTCTCGGGTATCGCTATACATCTTTTCTATAAACACAAGCTGAAAACACCGCTTAAGGTATTACAAAGCGGGTCAGAAATGATTGCGGCAAACAGCTTAGATTTTACGATAGAATATAGCTGTAGTGACGAAATGGGTCTACTTTGCAAAGCCTTTGAGCGTATGCGAAGTGAGCTTTTAATAAACAACAAACAGCTTTGGAATATGATAGACGAGCAAAAACGGCTACGGTCTGTGGTTGCTCACGATATTCGCACACCCCTGTCGGTTATAAAAGGCTACAATGAAATGCTTTTAGAGTTTATCCCCGAAAGCAAGCTGTCAAATGTTCAAATAACAGAAATGCTTACGGCAAGCACTGTGCAAGTTGAGCGTTTGGAAGGATTTTCCGACAATATGAAAGAGCTGTCAAGCATTGAACAAAGAGCGGTAAGCTATGATACGGTTAGCTTACAGGAGCTTTTGGGGCAGCTTGAAAACACCACAAAAATACTGAGTGCCGAGAGTGAAAAAGATGTAGAAATCAATTCTGATTTTGGGCTTGTGTCATCAGTCAAGGCAGACAAATACATTGTTTTAGAGGTTGCTGAAAATCTGCTTTCAAACGCAATGAGGTATGCAAGGAGTAGTGTTACTCTTTCAGCAACGATGATTAATAGTACATTACAAATTACGGTTTCCGATGACGGAGCAGGGTTTGGTAAAGATATAAAACAGCTAACACGCCCCTATTACTGCGGCGAGCAAGCTGATAAAGGAAAGCATTTGGGCTTGGGACTGTATATCTGTGAGCTGCTGTGTGGAAAGCATAATGGCAGCTTAATATTGTCTAATAATGAAGATAGCGGAGCTTGTGCAGTTGCGAGTTTTAAGGTTTCGATAGAGTAGCAAAAACAAGTTGATAGGTTTATTGGTGAGGGGCATTTCCAGTCGGAGATGTCCCGTTTTTTATAAAAACATTTTTCCTTGTTGTCTTTTTGTAGATATTTACCCTGTAAAATCAAAGACAAGGAGGTATGAATATGATTTGTACGATTATTAAACGAGAACTGAAAGGCTACCTAAAAAATCCGCTTTTCTATGTGGGCATCATCTTTGTCTTTGCTATTGTCTACTTTAATGTAAGCCCTTATCTAAATCTTCGCTATTTCACAAGCGAAACCGAGATGA
>CAYSTR010000682.1:0-1686 GCA_964433745.1 uncultured Oscillospiraceae bacterium
AGCTAAAGGTCTAAGATCGCCGTATACTGCGAACACACCCTTTGTCCATACCTTACTAAACCCATGTTTTTGAATCAGTCGTTTCATCTGTTTTAAGTTTCTATTTGCCACCTTGTTCACGGCGAAAGTGTCCCTTGTCACGTTTAGAAAATCTTTATAGAATAGCGTGCTTTTACAATAGTGCGCAAACAAGATGCAGTGAATATCCTTTTTAATAATGATATGCCCATGCAAAATCGCGTTATTGCGGTTTGAGATAACACAAATCTCTTTTTCAAATTGACAATCATCCATAACCTATCCCCCGAGGGTGGGGTCTTGGTGCTGATACCACCTCATCGCATCAAAGAAGTGCTGTGCCTTAAAATCCGGCCACAGTTCGTCCACCACATAAAAGTCCGCATAGACAGACTGAACAGGCAAAAAGCCTGAAAGCCGCCTCATGCCGCCCCAGCGGATCACCATATCTATTCTCGAAACGTCATGTGATTTTATCTGGGCGGCTGTTTTATTGGCACTGCCGCTCGTAATTCCCGATAGATCCCATTCCCAGCCGTAGTTCACAAGGAAGTTCACCTTGATTCCACCGTCGGCGATATCCGTCCTTGTGGTATAGGGGCGAAGCGCCTCGGGGAAGAATTTTGAATGGTCATCGCCTACCACAAGAAGAGACACTCCCTGTGCGGCAATAAGGTTCACAGCATCTACACAGGCCTTTGAAAATGACTCGATTTGCTGCGCAGGCCGCTTACAATTATCGGTAGTAAAGCCATAGTAGCTGATTTCCTGTATGCCAAACTCTCGTGCAAGCAGCAAGAGCTCCAGCCCAGGGTTTAGACCATGGTCATACCCTTCGTGCTTGCCCATTCCGGAGTTTACAGCCCAACGTCTGTTTCCATCTGGTATAATGCCGATATGTGTAGGAATTTTCAAATAATCACCCCTCTTATATACATCTATTATTTTATCCCCAATTGTAAAACATATACAAATTGGAAATGATATTATCATTAAGCATTGATGGAGATTCGTATGAAATCAGTTGTCATTATAGGAGCGGGAATCGGCGGCCTTTGCACAGGCATTGGGCTGCTGCTTGGGGGCTATGAGGTTAGCATCTATGAAAAAACCGATGCTGCAGGCGGAGTTCTGCGGTCTATCAGCAGCCCGGATGGAGCGTATCGCTTTGAGGAAAGCGCATCCATACCTATTAACCCTAACACCTATCATGAATATTTCAGAAACCTTGGTCTAGATCCGAGTGAATATTTTTGCGACAAAAAACTAGAAAACCTGTATCATGTTTATTTTCACGACGGAAGGGTTCTGCACGTCCCACATAATCTGAGTGCCATGCGAGAGGTTCTGCAAAAGGACTTTAGCGGGGACGCCAAGGACTGGGAAAAATTCATGCAAGCCACCATGAAGAAATACAAACTATCCAAACGGTATTTTTTGAGCAGACCCTTTATGACAGCTTCCTCTATCCTAAATCCTAAGCTGCTTTGCAAATTGGTGGAACTAAACCCGTTTACTTCGGCAAGCAGTTATGTCAAACGATTTATTAAGTCGCAAGAGTTGCGGGACTTTATACTGTTTCAAGCCTTTTTTATGGGGATAGCGCCCGACAAGCTCCCGAACGTTTACACAACCGTTTATGCTAATTCACAGGTGGAGGGCATCAGC
>CAYSTR010000683.1:0-1682 GCA_964433745.1 uncultured Oscillospiraceae bacterium
GTTTTTCATATATCAAGCCAACCCTTGTTCGCTTCAAATATTTTAAACGCAAATGAAGATGTCACAGGAATAAAAGCCAATACGCTTGTTATAATACAGCCTTATTACTTTATGCTTAGCTTTACCCCTGCAACTTATCTCCACGACGTTCAACATCCTTTTTTACAGCTTACAGAGTCACAGGTGGGGAACTGTTCCCTTGTTACTGCAAAATCTTGTTTACATCTTCTGACACAGGTAAACGCTTATGGCATTCTGTAAGAATAGACTTAACCTTAATATTTTAATTAGATTTTCGTCAAGCAGCTCATCATCTTCCATAATCATCAGTGTGTCAGTTACTAATGAAGCAGCTTCAATCATACGTTCTTTGTTATCCACAGGTGACTGACCTATAATATCAAACTCAGCAGCTACCACTTCTTCTTCCTTTTTTAACATTATCATTTTCTACGTTCTCCTTACATTATATTTATTTACAGGCAAAATAGACCTGCATTAAGCAAATATTCATTTTTCTGAAATAGGGGATTACAATTGTTTCTTCTTATTATTTAGTTTAACGCTTTAACGGCTGGAAATACTCTTACTTATATTCTCCAGTTAATCCAAACTCTCACTGAAATAAGCTTTTGTAAAAATAATCCTATTCACCTTATATAACTCAAATGGAAAACTTATCCATCTAAAAATTTGCAACTTTTTTATACATAACAAAATCCAACCACCCTATTTGGCGGTTTAATTAATATATAATAATTCATCAAAAAAGGGGAGGGGGTTAAGACTTTACTATTCGCCATGCAGCTTTATAATTTATTTTCTTTTCGTCTATGGTTCTACTTGTTTCAAATTGCTGAACAAAGTATTGGTTTCCAAGCCGATCCTCCTAAGTTGCAGTACAGGGAAATAAGTTATCTCAATGAAAAAGACAGTCTGCGTATGATAAAACTTTTGAACGATGAACCCATAAAATTCAAAACTGCTACTCTGCTTTTGATATATACTGGTATGAGACGTGGAGAGTTATGTGGGCTTGAATGGAAGGATATCGATTTAACCAATAAAACGCTACATATCGTTAGAACCTCACAATATATCGGCAATAATACCATAATCACGAAGGAACCTAAAACACGTTCCAGTGTGCGTGAGTTTACGCTGAGTGATTCTATTTGTAGCCTACTGCTGGAATATAGGGAGTGGCAAGACTCTGAACGTATACGGTTAGGAGATCGGTGGGTAGAATGCGATAGGCTATTTACCAAGTATAACGGTAAACCTATAAATCCAGACAGTATATCGGGATGGTTTGCTGGATTTATAATACGAAATGAATTGCCTAAAGTTACTCTGCATTCTCTACGTCATACCAATGCTACATTGATGATTGCTGAGGGGATTGATATTTGTACTGTATCTAGGAGATTGGGGCATGCCAATACTTCCACTACGCTGAATGTGTATGCTCATGCTTTGAGGAGTAAGGATACTGTTGCTGCTGAAAAGTTGGATGAGGTGTTGAATAAAAAAATATAAGCCGTTATATTAGCTGACAGATCTAAGGAGTTGTACATAAATTTACAGTGTGATAGAATTAGATAAAAATTTTTTTGAGGGTTTCTAATATATGTTTTTAGGAGTTGGCTTTATATGTGTCACGATGATAATGTTATGCAACT
>CAYSTR010000684.1:0-1664 GCA_964433745.1 uncultured Oscillospiraceae bacterium
CATGGTAAACAAATTCAACCTTAACACTTGTACCTAACGGCACTGACTGTCCGGCCTCCAGACTTTGAGAAATAGCTTTAGCCTCGCCATTTTCTACCCTTAGACCGCTCATTTGAATATTTATATTGGCATTTGCCGCCATTAAATTAACCTGTGCAAGTGTTTTATCTTTAAAATCAGGTACTTTAGTGGTCTGATTAACTGTATTTTCCTCGGTATACAAAACAACCATTCCGTTTTTGGGAATAACATCCCCTTTTTCCGGTATCTGCTTTAGCACCTTTGTGCCGGTGCCCACAACTTTATTTTGCAGATTGTTATTAGTAAGCGTTGTTTGAGCTGCTGACAATTCCTTACCTGTTACATCAGGAGTGGTGCGTTCCATTACGGCGATTTCTTCTTCTGTATACTTCGGTTCAATGCCTAAATAAGGGAGTGCGTCTGCCATAATTTTTTGAGCTACCGGTGCAGATAATGTTCCGCCGAAACGAATGGCTGTTTGCGGCTCGTCAAGTAATACTAAAATAGCGTATTTAGGGTCATCTGCAGGTGCAAATCCTGAAAAAGATGCAACAACATCCTTTTTCTCGCTTGTGTTTTGGTCAGTCTTATCAGAAGTACCTGTTTTTCCTGCCATTCTGTAACCGGGGACATAAGCATTGCGTGAACCACCGCCGTTAACGGAATCTGCCATCATTTGTGCAATATCGGATGCTGTTTTTTCAGAAATTACTTGTCTTTTTACAGTAGTTTCGGTATTGCTGATAACATTACCGTCTCCGTCTAAAACTTGTTGTACTACATATGGTTTTACAAGGCGTCCGCCGTTTGCAACAGCAGACATTGCAGTTATCATTTGAATAGGAGTTACTTTAAATGTTTGACCGAATGCAGATACTGAAAGCTCCATAATATTGAGCTCTTCCTCTGTATGGTAAAGCGTGCTTGTAACCTTAGATTCACTTATCATATCAATCCCTGTTTTTTCGGTGAATCCAAAACCGTTATAGTATTTATAAAATAACGTTCTGCCAACACGCTGACCTATTTCAATAAAGGCAGGGTTGCAAGAATTTGAAATTGCCTGTGAAAATGACTGTGAGCCATGGCCTCTTTTTTGGTGACACCCAACTGTTTGACCGGCAACCTTTGCACTGCCGCCACAGAAAAATGTAGTTTGATGATTGCAAACCCCCTCCTCAAGCGCCATTGAGGCGGTAAACACTTTAAATACAGAACCGGGCTCATAATAATCCGATATAGGCTTATTAACCCATTGCTCCTCACGCGCTTTTTTAAGAGCCGCGGATTTTTCATCACCTGCAAGCTGTGCAATTGCCGCCTGCATATTAGGGTCCGTAACCTCCATAGGCTGGTTGGGGTCAAAATCTCCCTTTGTAGCCATAGCTACAATAGCTCCGGTGTCAACCTCCATTACAATTACTGCTCCCCTGTTGGTTGCACCTGTCTCCTTGACTGCAAGCTCTATATATTTTTCAGCATAATACTGAACCACGCTGTCAACCGTAAGCACAAGACTGTTTCCGTTTTGAGCGCCAATGGTTTTTTCAAACTTCATATCGGTTGACATTTCGTCGCCCCAGCCGTTTTTAGCTGTAACAAGTCTGCCGGGCTTGCCTGCCAATGTTTTTTCATAATAAGCC
>CAYSTR010000685.1:0-1657 GCA_964433745.1 uncultured Oscillospiraceae bacterium
TATAGATGAAGTCGTAATCTGCGGCATGATGAGCCATATGTGCATTGATACAACGACAAGAGCTTGTATGGATTACGGCATAAAAGTTACATTACTTGAGGATGCGTGTGCAACCAAAAACCTCGCATTTCGTGGGAAAATAATACCGGCAGAAACTGTACATGATGTTTTTATGGCATCACTCAATGGAATGTTTGCTAATGTAATTAGAACAGACGAATTGTTCATTTAGATATAAAGATAATTTGCTTGATGGACTCCTCCCAAATCCTCTGAGCATATTCTGCGCTTGCCACGGCTGTACCTTTTCCGGCTTAGTCCTAATATTACATCATATGAGGGGTAAATAAATATGCAGTGTCCTTTTTGCGGTGCGGAGATGGAACAGGGTTATATCTACGGCAGACGAGATTGCGGTCTGTCGTGGCTGCCATCGGGTGAGAAGCTGCCGTCTGTTATTACGGAGAAATCAGTGAATGCACGAGGGGGATTACTATTGGGGGACGCCCCTCCCCTACAGCCAAAACGTCTGGAATTTTATGTGTGCAGGAAATGCAATGCGGGGGTTTGTCGGGGAGGTTTTAGAAATGGACAAGTTCGCACATAAAGCAAAAACGCGGGATAATAAGGAGCGTTCAGATCGCGCTCTGGCTATCTCGAAGCATATTGCTTCATTCATTGAGCCAAGCTGTAGGTCGGCAATGGAGTTTGGCTGCGGTACTGGTCTTATCAGCTTTAACCTTATGAATTTATTTGATAAAATAACCTTGATAGACACATCAGAGAGTATGTTATCTACTTTAGAGGAAAAGATACGAACTAACAATATCCAGGGTATGCTTCCGCTGAACATAGATTTGACTAAAGATAGTTACGATGGAAAATTTGATGTCATATACAGCTCCATGGTTCTTCATCATGTCCTAGCTGTTAGCAAAATCCCCAAGGTCATGTATGAGCTTCTAGATAATAACGGACAGGTATGTATTGTTGACCTGGATACAGATAACGGTGATTTTCATTTGAGTGAACCGGGCTTTGACGGTCACAACGGATTTAATCATGAATTTATGCGGTCGCTCTTTAATGAGGTTGGCTTTAGCAATATTAATATCCAGACATTTTATCATGGTATAAAAGAGATTGGGGATAAACGCGTTCCCTATTCGCTGTTTTGTCTTAATGCTAAGAAAATCCTATAACAAGGCAGAGAGAAACCTATATGTGTGCTTTTATTCTCATAGGGACTAATAAAATCCGCTGACAAAAAAACTCTTTAAAAAGGGTCTTGTTTTGCTTCGCATTTATTTAAAATTAAGGAGAATTAACATGTATATAGCCAATAACATTTTAAAGCACTATCTCAAAAACGTATACTTTATAAACGGAACGGCGTATGCGGGAAAGTCCACCATGTGTGCGATGCTTGCAAAAAAATACGGACTTTATCATTGCGGTGAGAACTATAAGTTAAGTGAGCTTCTTTCTATTGTCACACCAAAAGAACAGCCTAACCTAAACTACTTTAACACAAAAAGGGACTGGCAGGAGTTCCTAAACCGTTCGCCGGAGGAATATGCCGCATGGATTACTGGCAATTCATACGAGTGCGCCGGGTTTGAGATTGCCGAGCTGATACGGATCTCGTCTGAAAGAA
>CAYSTR010000686.1:0-1642 GCA_964433745.1 uncultured Oscillospiraceae bacterium
GTCACCCGTATGCCCTGCTTGCCACTTTTGTTTCGCAAACGATACGCCGTATCCTTTACATTGTGATTTACTTTTATTATGATGGTCATAATAGGTTATATGGCTACTTACAAAAAATTTGAGAGGATTGGTAAAAGCAATGACATTTGAAAATGTTTTAGAGGAATTCAAGGAGTATCTTGCAGAGGATACTGATTGTGAGGTGGTTCTCACAAAGCGAGGCTACACTGTTATGCAGTGGGATAAGAATTCTAAGAGTTGGTATGGTGTTGAATACTGTGAAACTCCGAAAAGACTACTTGAGGAACTGACATCCGCTTTTCGTGAGTTTGAAAGCTACAAACTGACTAAAGGCAAAAGTGAATTGAGCGAAAGCGACAGGACGATTATTGAAGAAAAGTGCAACAGTTTCCTCAATCTACTTCAGTGAGTATAGCACGCACTTGTCTTATAAAGTGCGTTTTTGTGCTTGGCTTTTTGTTGCATAGTCAAACTGAGTAAAAGTGAATGAATGGATTGTTCTCGTTTTTATATGTAGGGAGCTAAAGACTGTGTGGATTATTTAAAAACTTGAAACATTGTAAAATACCTTGTAGCAAAGTTTACAGTTGATGCGTTGAAAATTCAGCAAAAATGTATGTTATTCTTGGCCCGTCCGGATGTGGAAAAACAACCTTGTTATCTTTGATTGCGGGACTTTACAGTCCAACAAAGGGACAAATTCTATTTGATGGCAAGACATTGAGAAAATGGGGTTAGCTTATCACAGAAGAAACAATGTCGCATTCATTTTCTAAAGCTATAATCTCATTGATTATCTTACTCCACAGGAAAATGTAGCGCTAATATCAAAACTGCCCCCACAAAACATATTAGAGAGAGTTGGACTTACAAAAGAAGAAAGCGGAAGGAATGTTTTGAAGCTTTCTGGCGAACAACAGCAAATGCAATCGCACGTGCATTGGCTTCAGACGCAAATGTTATCCTTGCGGACGAACCAACAGGAAATCTTGATGAAGATACCGCAAAAGCGATTACAGCTATTTTGAAGGAGTGTGCTCACCAAATGAGCAAGTGCGTTGTTATTGTTACGCATTCAAACGAGCTTGCGAAAAAAGCAGATGTTATTTTTCGATTAAAAAAGGGTGAGTTGTCAATTGAAAAAAACAACCAATAATCATAGAATAATGGATTATTTGCAATTATCGGTATTTGAGTCGTTTTTGTCTTAAATAGTAAGGATATACTGATATATCTATTTCTAACAAAGGGGTGTAAGATGAAACTATCAGAATGGATACTATGCCCTGCTTGCAAAAGCAAAACCCGTACGAAAATCCGAGGTGATACAGAGCTTAAAAACTTCCCTCTGTTTTGTCCAAAATGCAAGCAGGAAAGCCTAATCAATGTTCGACAACTGAATATGTCCGTTATCACAGAGCCTGAGGCAGAGCCGATAACCAGTGAATTTTCACAGTTATCGGCTCTTTCTTTTAATTATACATTAAGGTAATTGTAAAAAGTGTGTGAAGCAACCACTAATAGATAATTTTGTGAAATCGGGTAGCTTATTACATAATTATCTCGTAAACATGACAAAATAATGTTTTCTTGACAAATTTAAACCCTGCTTTCTCTAAAA
>CAYSTR010000687.1:0-1632 GCA_964433745.1 uncultured Oscillospiraceae bacterium
GAAGTGTGTCTAAACGGTAAAAGGGTTTGCTCCCATTCAGGCGGATATCTGCCGTTTTATGCTGATATCACCGACATAGTTTCGTTCGACGCGGATAATGAGCTGGTGGTATTTGTCTCTAACTTTGATGACAGTGACATTCCTCCGGGAAAGCCGACAAAGGATTTAGATTTTCACTATTTTTCCGGTATATACAGAAATGTCAATCTTATTATCTCTGATAAGATCAGATTATCTCACGCTATAATGGATAATAGAGATTTCGGCGGTGTTTTGATTAACACAAAAAGCATAAGCAATGATAAAAAAGAGGCTTTCGTCGAGATTGACCTTGAGCTGATTAATGAATATAATCTATGCAGCAGCATTACATATACATCAGAGGTTTACTATGGCGCAAAGCTTATCACTAGCCAATGTGCAAGCATTGGCATTGAAGGGTATGTAAACAAGAACCTTGAGTTTACTGTGGATGAGCCAAAGCTTTGGAGCATTGATGAACCCAATCTATATGAATTTGTCCTAACTCTGGATAATGGCAGCGTATACCGTGAAAAATTTGGTATAAGAACAATATCCACCGATCTAAACGGGGTAAAGCTAAACGGCGACTATATCTTACTCAACGGTGCAAACAGACACCAGCAGTATCCTTATCTAGGAATAGCCGCCTGCGATAACGCCCAGTACCGGGATATCTATAAGCTGAAGGAGGCAGGGTTTAATATTGTACGTTTGGCTCATTATCCCCATGCTAATTCAGTTTATGAAGCATGTGATGCCCTAGGCTTGCTGGTTATTGATTGCGTTCCCGGCTGGCAATATTGCAAACCCGGTATCTTTAAATCCCGTACAACTCAAAATGTTATAGATATGGTGAAACGCGACCGAAACCATCCTTGCTTATTCGCCTTTGAATGCAGTCTTAATGAAACCAGCGGAAACGGTGCGAGTGATTCGTTCTTCAAGGAGCTTTCAGATACAGCGAAGTATCTTACTAAGAATTACATCCTGACCTGCGGAGACACCTCTGGAAGAGATAATCCCAGATTTGTAAACTTTGATGTTCCGTTTACAGAGTGGGATGAAAAAACAAAATCGCGAGTACTGGTTAGCTTTGATGATCGGCTCGGTTTAACAAGAGAATACGGCGATTATGAGTTCGGAGGTCATTACAGCTCTACCAGAGTTGACAGAGGAGGGAGTGAATACGCGCTGCTTCAACAAGCCTGGAACTATCAAATCTCTCTAAACAGAAATCTTTCATTTAAGAGCCTTGGAAACATAATATGGGAGGGTATCGACCATAGCAGGGGCTGCGGTGCGGAGTTTCCTATTTCTACTAGCGGGGTATTAGATATTTTTAGACTAAAGAAACCGGCATTTTACCTTTTCAAAGGCGAAAACTCAACCGCCCCATTTGTTAAGATCGGTAATGTCGGCTTTGATATAAACAGAATGATTGTGTATGGATGCTGCGAGGAGGTGGCAATCCTCGCAGACGGAAAAGAGATAACCCGCCAAAGCTGTGACTGTGGTGCGGATAACGAATATACCGGAGATAGCACTGTCGAGAGTGATATTAATTATTGGAATAAGGGTACAGACTATATTTCGAGCAGTAATACAAAC
>CAYSTR010000688.1:0-1631 GCA_964433745.1 uncultured Oscillospiraceae bacterium
GAAGTTTGTGGATGATGAGTTGGGTGTGTCATATTCATCGGGAAGCGCTGTGGGCGGTGGAAGATATGAATTTGAAGTTTGCTCTGAATGTAACGGAGCAGGCTATATTTCTCAAGACTTTAATGACAAATAGCAGATTTGCAGATTTGCAACTTTACTTACAGCGTGTTGACACTAAATAAAAGCATCACAAATTAGGAGGTTTCACATATGGAGCAGGATTCAAAATTATTTTTAGAGCGCCGGATATCACTACTTTACGGTGCGGAATCGGCAGCCATGAGAGCGTTTGACCTTGTGCAGAAGGAGTTGTGTGCCAAAAAGGGATTTGCCCACCTTGATGGCAGCGATTGTTGTTTTGACTGCATCGAAGTGGCAACCCTGCTCATCTCCTATGGTGTTACGAATCAAAACGCCGTAACGGCTGCACTTTTGCATGACATGGCAGAGAATGTGCCGGATTATTCGGTAAAATTTATTTCAAAGCATTTTGGTGAGAGTGTAGCCGAAATGGTGCGGCTTGTGAGCAAGAAACAAGATTTAGATTACATGGATGAGAACGTTTTAAAAGAATATCTTGAAGATATTTCAAAAGATGTCCATTCTGCTGCTATAATAACTGCCGAAAAAATAAATACCTTGTGTACATTACGGTACATAAAGCCTTTCAAGCGATATAAAAAGGCGTTGGATACTGAACAGTATTTGCCATTCTTTAAGCTTTGCTGGGAGATTTATCCACAGTATGAAAGCCTGTTTTATGCAGCTAAAACACAGATATTACCGCATATAAATGAAATCAAAGCACATTATCACGATTATTGCGAACTTGAAAAATTAAAAGATAATGTATTCAATTAAAGTAAACCTTCTGCCTTTGGGCAGAGGTAAAATGGCATGTAGTTCCGATAAACTTTTAAAGGAAAGGAGAATTCTATGTTCGCGGCACCTTATTTAATACTGTTTTTCATTTCATTAACACTTCAATTGATTGCAATTAAAAAAGAAAACGATAGGTGTAAAAAGTGGGGGTATATTTCCGGTGCGTTTTGTGGGTTGTACATTGTGTTTATGATATGGGTTGGTGTCGGCTTTGGAGAAGGCAGTAGCGGTTCATATATGGTAACGGTAAACGGAAGACGTTTGTATGGCGGATTTTCAGCTATGTCTCCTATAGTGGTTCTTGCGTTTATGATCATTCCGCTATTGTCTTATAGTCCCCTATGGATAGCTACTTTGCTGACTAACTATATTTTTTCTAAACCAAATTTTACTCATGCACCTGGTTACCCCCAAAAAAGCAACCCCAAAAAGACTATTGAGACAATTTTTACAAAAATCGGTGCTAGTTTCTTATACTTATTAGTAGGATCTCTTCCGTTGGGTCTTCTCTTAGACGGAATGAAATACTATGATAGTTTCACTGCGTATCTTAACGGATCATTTACCCACTTTGCGATTTGCGGTTTACTTGTAGCTATATGGTTGTTAGTTCCAATCAAACTTTTTGTTACTCTCGTAATGTATGTAATGTATAGTTTTTTCCACTGCAAGCATAGTAAATAGCTTTTGAGCTACACTCCACAAGCCATGTGGGATGCTGTTTTTTGTTTGAAACTTTGCATAGAAAC
>CAYSTR010000689.1:0-1630 GCA_964433745.1 uncultured Oscillospiraceae bacterium
ATCTTACGGTATTCCCTCTCGGATACAATCCCTTTAGAGAGCATAAGCTTTGTAAGATACAGAGCCAGACGGTAGTTCTTTTCACGGTCAAGCTGTTCCTTTGTCATGGACATCCTCCTTGCTAAAACGGGATAGAATATAGCAGTTATGGCTACAATATCGGCGGGACTGGTTACTGTAGCTCTCGAACTCCTGTGAGCAATGCTTACAGACCATGGTATGGAATGCCTTTTTCTGCACCTCATCCTTATGACGTTCCACCAAGCCAAACGGCAGCTATCCGAGCAGAACTTCTTTTTCTTGCATTTATCCTTATGAATGAGCAGATTACCGCATTGTCTGCAATGGGTATATTCTGATGGCACAGGCTTCTCTTTCTGAACATTAAGGTTAGCCCGTCGGCAAAATGATTTGACGGTATTGTATGACAGCCCGAGTTGTGCTGAGATCTCTTGGTAACTCTTACCGGCAGACTTCATTCTAATGATCTTCTCTCGTTGAACCTGTGTCATCTAACATACCTCCATCAATAGAAATAGGGAGCGGTCATTCTAACCGCTCCCTATATACGTTTTATCTACATTAGCTATAGGTGATATATCCGTTGAAACCAGCTTTCATGAGACTTGCGAGCATAGCATCCGCATTTGCTTTTGTCGAAAATGAACCCACCTGTACCCGGTAGAGCTTCCCGCCAGTAGCCGGAACTTCCGGTGTTGGTGTGACAGGAACTTGTGGAACAGCAATCGTGGTCGCACCGTAATACTTCTTAACATTGCCCATGAACGCGTCCCAATGGGGTAGAATATATGCCGGGCAGTATTTCTTTGCATAGAAATAGTTATGCGTATACACATCGGTATCCGGGGATAACCCGTACGCCTTAAGCAGATACGCCACCAGCTTCGCGGTCGTGTCCTCGCTTTGCGGGTCTTTCCCTATACATTCAATAGAAATCGTATCCAAGTTCCCGCCGATGGTCTCACCTAGACGCTGTGAACTGCGCCGTGTCGAGCCGTCCGCAGCATGCCAGCCCTGCTCTGATTCGTCCAGCTGCTGCCAGATTTCGTTCTTCCACACCCAGAAATGCACACATACCCCGCCCATGTTGCAGTTAGGCCATGTCCCGCGGGCATACTGCTCAGCGGGATTAGTTCCGGCTGCTGCTACGATGTCCTCTGTGTTGTGGACAGTGATACCCTTCGGCTTTCCCGTACCGGCAAGCTTAGCGCATGGCTTCATCTTACCGCCCACAGGTACATGCCCGCAGACCTTGTTCGCCACGGCACTGTCTGGGGTTATTTTCACTTTAATAGTGATGGTTTCGTTGCCGATCTTTTCTGTACGGATTTTATCCGGTGTTAGAAATGCCATAAATATCAATCTCCTCTGCTATTCGCCCTATGGGCTTTATTGTCTATATATCCTGTAATCTCCTCGATGGAATGGGTTACATTGCCGTTTGCCTTGCCGTCCCTCAGTGCCTCCAGACATGCGCGGGTGGCTCGCAGGAGGATGAGCTTTTCCTCCAGACTGTCGTTGATGTCGGACTGCTGGGCGCGTGTCCAACCCTCTAGGACGGATATACGTTTTTCCATGCCAGCCATGCGCAATAATATGGTCTTGCTGT
>CAYSTR010000690.1:0-1626 GCA_964433745.1 uncultured Oscillospiraceae bacterium
CAGCAACTCAAAATATCCCCTTTGTCGGGGTGCGTAGCAAATACGACAAGCTTTATGATAAAGACAAAATAGACCGCATCACTCTATTCCTATTCCAAAGAAAAGGTGTTGCGATCTTTCTATTCTATATAAATGCAATTTGAAAAGGAGGTCAAAAATGAACGCTAATGCTATACACACAGGAAATAAATTTGGCTTAACCGTTGATGAAGCAGCCGCTTACACAGGCATCGGTAGAAATACATTGAGAATGTTAATTAAGCAGGGTAAATTACCAGCACTATTTATCGGAAGAAAAAACGTTATTCGCACAGATGTGTTGGAGCAGTTTTTGACTGCCAACCAAGGGATAAACCTCTTAGATATGGAACAGGTAAAAAATATATGACAACGAAAAAATGGCAAAGTTGCGTGATGGGTGTTTTGCCTTTATAATAATGGTATCACATTGCAACAGTAACCTTTGCCGTGATGAAAGGAGAATTTATTATGGCAAAAGGGTCTGTTAGAAAAAAGGGAAAGAAGTGGTACTATCGGTTTTATGTAGAAGATGCAAGTGGTAACCGCATACAAAAAGAAATGCCCGGCACTGAGAGCAAAAGCGAAACAGAAGCCCTGCTCCGAAAAGCTATGGACGAATATGAAAACCAAGCATTTGTTGCAAAGGCTTCTAATATCACACTAACCGATATGTTAGATAGGTGGATTGAAGAAGAACTTACCCCAAGCAAACGCAGTAACGGAACTGAACGGTCATACTTGAATACTGCAAATCGCATTAAGCAACATTCCATTGGCAAAAGGAAATTGAAAACAATCACAGCAGAACACTTGCAAAAGTTTTTCGATTCTCTTTCATCTGCCCAACCATTATCAAACGGGAAAAAATCAAAACCACTGTCAGCAGGAAGTCTTAATGTTTACGCCGCAGTCATGCGTGGAGCATTCCGTTTTGCAGTATTCCCGAAACAACTGATTACCTTTAATCCTATGCAGTATGTGGTACTTAGAGGAAATCAAGATGATTTTGAGATGTTCAGCAGTGATGCTGATGGAGAAACGGACAAATCTCCTGTGGTTACCGATGAGCAGTTTAAGCAGATGTCAGAGTATTTGCAGAGAACAAACAACCCTGCATTGCTCCCTATACAAATTGCTTATTACACAGGATTAAGGCTCGGAGAGGTTTGCGGCTTGACTTGGCAGGACATTGACTTAGAGGGAAAATACTTAACAGTTAGGCGTAGCATATGCTATAATAATACCCGAAAGGCTATGACAATCGGGCCGACAAAACGCAAAAAGATACGCACCGTAGACTTTGGGGATACATTGACCAACATACTTGTGCAGGCAAAGAAAGAGCAGCAGAAAAACAGAAAGCAGTGTGGCGAATTGTACCGCCAAAATTATTACACCATAGAGAAAGTGAAAAACCGCACTTACTACTATCTGCACTCTCAGTCTGTAACAGTCGATGTGTCAGAAGCGTACAATAACATCGCTCTTGTTTGTCTGCGTCCAGATGGTACACTTGTAGCACCGAGTGCAATTATAGGAATGTGTAGCTCTCTGAGAAAAAGAGTTGACGGCCCCCTGACCGCATGGGGCCGGTAACGGTTGTGA
>CAYSTR010000691.1:0-1624 GCA_964433745.1 uncultured Oscillospiraceae bacterium
AGACTGCCATAATCCGATAGCAGCCGCATACCCAAAGTCCGGTGCGCCTTGAGTCCCGATACTCTTTCTGTAAACGTATGTCTCTATTGTCATGGAGACATCGTACGTCAGCGGATTTTGTAGCAGCAAAACCTTTTCCATGCTTGTTCCCATGAGACTTGCAAGATTAAATATAAGAAGAACCGTTATTGTCGGCATAAGCTCTGGTAATGTAATGTGCCACATACATTTAAAGCGTTTTGCACCGTCTATCTGCGCCGCTTCATATAGCTCCTGGTTGACCCCGGCAATCGCCGCCATATAGATAATTGCACCCCAGCCGCTGCTCTGCCAGATACCCGACACAATGTAAATTGTCCGAAACCATTTGGCTTCTGTTAAGAAATATATGGGGTCAATATTAAACACGTTTGCAAGAAGAGTATTGATTATTCCCGATGTTGGAGATAATAAAAGCGATACCATTCCCACCACTATGACAGTTGAAAGAAAGTTTGGCAGGATACTGACCGTTTGAACAAACTTCTTAAAATGCTTATTCCTTAACTCATTTAAAAACAATGCCAGAATAATAGGAAACGGAAAGCTCCAGATAAGACCGTAAAACGACAACAGGACAGTATTCTTAATAATATTCCATGCAGACGGAGCACTGAAAAACGTGATAAAATTATCAAGCCCCACCCATTTACTGTTAAAATAACCCTTTACCGGATTAAAATCCTGAAACGCCATGACGATTCCAAACATGGGAATATAGGAAAATGTAAATATCAAGATAACGGCTGGGGCAACCAAAAGATAGAGATATTTGTGAAAATAGAAATCCTTTTTAATGCGTGACCATAAACTACCCTTGCGCTTCTTTTCTATAGTGGCTATCATATCATCACCTCAATATTCTCTCTTTCTCTCTAAGATAATGCCTATACGCTTCCAGCGTGACCCCTGGCTGTACCTTATGATCCACGGTTGGGATGTATCCGCCGCTTTTTACGAGAGGTTTAAGCTCTGTCATCATTTTAGTTATCTCGTCAAAGCCTTTAGTAAGCCTCAGCTTATCCACCCCACCTATGATACGCAGCCAGGGGTATTTCTCCCTTAGTGCCATGAGACTGTCATGTCCCTCGCGGCATACCATCTCAAATGGTGCGTACATATTTATCCCCGCCTCGTATAAAACAGGTATCATCTCGTCAATGAATCCGTCCGACTCAATTCCGACGACATCGACACCTCTGCTGTTAACAAGCGATGTTATTCTCTTATAACGCGGGACAAAAAACTCTCTTAAAATATCCGGCGAAACCATTACACCGTGATTATACGCCATATCCTCGTCTATCTGTACACAGTCCGGCGTAAAATGCGGAAGCACAAGCTGTAATTGACAAACAAGATAATCACACCAAAAGTCCATTATTTCATTGGCAAAATCCTCGTCTTCAAGGAAGATGGTACAGGTTTTCTCAAACCCCATCCATTGCCTTATCTGCCAAAAAAAACCCGGAATTGTCAGTGTTACGGCAAAGTCACGATTATCAGGCGGGAGCTTCTCCGGGCAGCTCCTTGATACACCATGCCAGCCGGGGGAATAAAGCTTCTTATGGCGCTCCCAGTCCTC
>CAYSTR010000692.1:0-1623 GCA_964433745.1 uncultured Oscillospiraceae bacterium
TATAGCATGTAAAAAATCTGCAATAATGGGGAATAGTGACGCATTAAGAAGCGTACTGGCACCTCGTTGCAGACAATTAAGCTCTGAAAACAGCTCATGACCGCACACAACCGGGATATCTAGATGCTCCTTAACAATCTCACGCGCCTTTTTCTCTATAAAAGCACCATTCTTCATGGCATTCATCTCAATAATTCCAACGCCGTCAAGATTAGTAAACTTATTCTTTAATTCTGCTTTAAAAGCATCCCAATCCGGCTCGCTTTCATATTCCTCTTCCGACGAGTACTCACAACTCGCGACATACATTTCTTCAGACGTTGGCAGACCATATCTGCTGCCCAGTTCATTTATTACACCCGTGTTACCGCCGAAAAAAACAAGCCTTGCTTTACCTTTCTTATCTTCTACACATGCATTAGTCGCAAGAGTTGTAGAGAGCGAAATGACTGTCACTTTCTTAATTAGCTCTTTTGGAAGTAAATCCAGCGCTCCTAGAATACCCACTGAAAGATCGTATCTCGTAGTGAGCGATTTTGATGAAGCTAAAATCTCTCTTTTATTAAAATCATATATTACCGCATCTGTATATGTACCCCCTGTATCAATGCCTATCCCTATCTTAATATCCAATCTAATGACCTCCTACATATGACTTTTCATAGTATATCACATCCTTTTACAACTTTGTATTATAAAATTATTATTTTTATAACTTTTATACTTATTATAAACAAACAAATAGAACTCCCCTACATATACTGAAGCTCTGGGTTTCGTTTCTATCAATAACTAATCAATAAAATATCGGATTAGACCAAGCAGTCCTTCCTTTCATGTCGCGGCATTCTACACGTATATATTTTCCCGAATTTTCATTTAACTTATAGTGCGCACTGGTGAGCGGCTCATTTTCATGCACTACCGTTACACCGGGGCATTCCCAATTAATAAAATGAATCTCTGCACAGGGAGAACACTCAACATATGCATAACCGTCCTCAATATAAAAGTCGAATATGGACGGTCCGCCTGACGAATAGAAACGACCCTCATTTATTGCTGTAAGTATGGACACCTTATCAAGAGACGGCGCATTAACGCAGATATATCCACCTCCCGCCAGATGCTCATATCTGTGAAAATCCTCTGTGGCAAAACCCAAAATATTTCTGCCGCGTCTCAATAGTGAATCCCAATATACCTCGGCATTGGAACAGTTACCGTCATAATAGCAGAAATGATTATATACCTCTATCCCAAAATAGCCATCAAGCGGTAAGATATCAGAAAGCTCAGTTCGTGACCAGACAGGATGACACAATAAAACCATACAACCCTTTGAACGAAGATGTTCAATAAAGGCTTGAACCTCACTAATCTCAGAATAACTGCGCGGCGGTTCTTGGTCACCGTGATTGTAAAAGCATACACCATCTAAATTTGGAATCACAACAAAATGATATGTCTTATCAAGCTTTGTGTGATTTATATCCGCTTCAAGCGCCGGTATGAGCAGACCCCCCTCATCATTAATATCCCCATAGTCGGAGAATACCCGATGGTCAGAAATCGCAAGAAAATCCATACCCTTTTGCTTGTACATCCTCACGGTATCAAGAG
>CAYSTR010000693.1:0-1620 GCA_964433745.1 uncultured Oscillospiraceae bacterium
CAAGGATTATGAAGCTTCGGTGTAGGTAAATCCCCGCAAAACCATTCAGGGTATATATCAATAGAATTTAAGCGGCAGAAATTAATGTCATCTTTTAACCAATCAAATTCATGTTTAATTAACCGCATAATTTCGTTGTTTGGGCAATTAACAGAAATATTTATCTCATCATGCGCTATAATAATGTTTCGTAAAGACTTGTGCTTTTTCTTATGCAACATTGAGTATTCGGATAAATCACCATAAATTTCATTTAAAAACGGATGAAATCTATTATCGCTTATATCAAGTAAATCACCTATTCTAATAAGCATTGCCACAAAGCGTGGATGAAAATAATCACGTTCAATTCCTGTTTGACATTTTTCCAATATCTTTATAACTTCAGTGTTCTCGCAACAATGCAGATAGCATATATCGGATAATTGACGATATATGTAATCAGGCACATTTGTAACACTACTTAAGGTTTTATCTTTTGTTATGAAGTGGTTATAAACCATATCACGGGAGCTTTTTGCATGTTTACTTCGTAAATATGTATAAACCGAATACTTTATGTAATCATTAGATGCTAAATGATCGTTTTTAGTTTCGATTTTTAGTAAGGAGTATGCTTTGATAATGTTTTCGTCATAACTTGTTTTTGATTTCTCCTCTACCCAGTTAAAAAACTTTTTATCAACAATTGTTTTATATAGGTCGTTTCTGTTAATTACCATTCCAATGTCATGCAGATAAGATCCCATCAAAATTAAGAAGCAGTCAGTAGGGCCAAGCATCCTTATGCGGTTTTCTCCTAAAATACGCTCAATATTGGTAAGAACAGTTTGACTGTGAGTTTCATCGTGTAGACTATAATTTGGAAAGGGAATAATAACGCCCTTTAGAAAATCACTCACGTTACGCTTCACTATTTGCCAATGAGAAGACAACAAAGCATAGTTACTATTAACATCTGCAAACGATTTAAACTGTTGTTCAATTCCATACATATAATCCATAATAATGACTCCTACTCTTTCTTTGTCTTTGATTCAAAAACAACTGGATATTAATAGTAAAAGTTGTTAGATTAATTATATATTATTTCTTTGTAACATTCAACTGATTTTTATTAAATATAAATAGATTCATGACGATAAGACCGACTATCTTTTTGAGATTAACAGACTATTCTTACTTTGTTTATTAGCAATCAAATTTATACTCTAAGTTATATTTTAAGATATTTTGTGGACTACTGGGTTTTTGTCCATAAGACATTCATTCGTCCGCATAAACCCCGGCATACTCCCATCCGGCTTGGGTTTGGATGTAATCGCTGTAGTAGCTGACCTGTGCAGATAAGGACTGCATCATGGCGTCCTTATCACAGGACACCCTTGCATACGCGGCTGCTCGCCTTTTTGCGGGCAGTGACACCTTTGTCGGCTGGATTTCGATAACTCGTTTTTCCAATTAAAGCAACTCCCTCGTACCGACATGTTAACTCTAAAACGAGTATAAATCAAGACCGTAAACTACCTAAACATGGACGATACCTATCTTTACAAATTGTATCAATCTTACGGTATTCCCTCTCGGATACAATCCCTTTAGAGAGCATAAGCTTTGTAA
>CAYSTR010000694.1:0-1619 GCA_964433745.1 uncultured Oscillospiraceae bacterium
TGAGGACATTACATTTTGTACAACACGATTATTTAACCCCTTTTTTCCCACATTGTACAGCTCTCCCTTAATTGTTTCAAGCTCAAGGGCTTCTTCTTTTAATGTATTGATAAAGCTTGGCAATGTTGTTTGTTTAACGGTAACCTCAGAAATATTCTTCTTTATGCACTCCAAAAGCGCGGGCAGTTCCGCTTCTATTCCGCAATGGTCAACCCCGTCCATCATAAGCAGATGATGGCAAACTGCTCTTTCCTTAGCAAAGCTTATAAGCTCCGTCATTCTTTTGGATACCTCAAGCTCGTCGTATTCTCTTCCCTCAAATGGCCAGCGTATAGCAAAAAAGAAGTTACTATAGCACCTATCCTCATCCAGCTTTAGACAAAGCGTTTTACTATCATCAATGCCCTCCCACATAAATATATCACGTCTATAGTCAGCTATACCTCTAAACAATATAGCATTATCAATATGAAAACCATTAAAAATCTGGGGCAACTGGTTATTAAATCCAAATATATCGACAACATAACCGCACGGCATTGCGGCTACACCTATTTGCCTACAGATTTCGTTTCCCTTCAAAAGATTGCGCACTAGACTTTCACCGCACACTAGAAAGGAGTCGGGCATAACATACCACGGACCAATAAGAATGCGTCCGGCTCTAATTAATGAATACAAACGATCACGCATATGAGGGCGTATCTCTAGGTAATCCTCTAAAACCACTGTTTGTCCGTCAAAATGAAAGAACTGGTAATCAGGATGAGCTTCCATATGCTCGATTAGCTCGTCTACCATTAAAACCAACCTTCGTCTAAATTCTTGAAAGCTTTGATACCATTCTCTATCCCAATGGGTATGAGATATTACATGTAAGCTATACATTCCTTTACCCCCTTTCTTTATTCACCGCGCCATTTGCGAACTGCATTAATCATAGCGGTATAGTTATCTACCGGAACATAGTCAGGTATTGAGTTACCCGAACCAAAGGCAATACCTCCGCAACCGTTTACCTTGTTCAGACAATCTGTTACAAATGCCATTATTTCATCAGGAGTTTTTTGGCATAAAAAATCTGTATCTATACCGCCAAAATTCCCTATTCTTTCGCCATATTTGTTGACCCACTCGGTAAATAGAGCAATCTGGTCCTCATTTGAATGCTTGGCATCAATACCTACCGCCAGTATATCTTCCATTACATCAAAAATTTGTCCGCATGAGTGGAGTAAAAATGGTTTACCGGCATTATGTACTTCCTTAATTATTGCTTTGTATCCAGGTAATATATGATAACGAATATCTTGTGCTGATAAAAGTGTAGTAGATTTGAAGCCAAAGTCATCGCCAATCCGGCATACACAGTATGTATCTGAAAATTCTTGTAAAAATCTTGTCCAAATAGTTAGCAGTGTTTCCCCAATACGAATAAATAAATCAGAATAAAGCTCCTCGTCATCTACCGATAAGAAGCAAAGATTTTCGTATCCTACTAAATCCTCGGCTATTTCAAATATACCATTACCAACACCACCTATTGCCTTCATGCCATCAGGCAGCATATCTGTCAATACCTGAAAGAAACGCCTGTTTTTCATAAAGTATAGGTCAGG
>CAYSTR010000695.1:0-1606 GCA_964433745.1 uncultured Oscillospiraceae bacterium
ACACCAATTTTGTCTAATATTTCTTTTACTTCCTTATATTTGTCATTTTCGTGGTTGCACAACACAAAATACACGTTATATTTTTGTGCAAGAGCCTTTAGGCTTTCTAAATGTGGATAAAACTCATTCACATTATTTTGCGTAAAATCACCTGTTATAACAACTATATCAAAGTCCAACCCATCTATTTTCTTCCAAATGTTTAAATTAATCCTCTTTGTGCTGTTGGAATGAAGGTCAGTAATTTGCAAAATTTTAAATCCGCTAATTTGCTTAACAAAATCACCGCTATAACAAAGCGTTATGTATTTAACCTTCAACCAATACATACTACCTACATAAATTACAAAACACAAAACCAAAAATAATAGTATGGCTATTTCCATAAAACACCTCCAACCCAAATGCTGGGAAAAAACCTTTATTCCCATAAATCAGGTCTTTTCCAGCCTCCAAACTTTAGAACTTAGAAACAACCACCGCCAATAAATTCACGCAGTATAGAGTTTCTTGGGACTTCCTCACTTGATATACCAATAAAGCTATCGAGGAACTTTATTAGTCTTTTAGCCTCTGTATATTCGGGGAGAGATTTATCTATCTGAAATAATAACGGCTCTGCAAATTGCTTTAGTATACACATCTCATAAACAAGCGCAGAATTAAAGATAGCATCCGCATCCTCTTGAAACGGGAAAATATATTTATGCTCTCCCCTTCCGACAGAAGGCCACATTTCTATCGTCTTGACTGCTCCAAAGTTTCTAAATCTACTATCTCGCACAAGCCTTCTACTCAGGCGCGTATCTGTTGTTGGTATTCTGTTGTGGTCATCTATGTTAAGTTGGGTTAGTGCGCTTATAAATATTTTAAATTTGCTTTCCTTTGGTATATCTACAGTCAGGCTTTCATTAAGTCCATGAATTCCCTCGATTATCAAAACATCATCCGCATTCAGTCGCAAAAGTTTGCCTTTATGCTCTCTCTGACCCGTGGTAAAGTTAAATGTTGGTATTTCGACTATTTTGCCCTCTAATAGCTGATTTAGGTCTATATTGATTTGCTTGACATCTATGGCATTTATATCTTCAAAATTCATTTGCCCAAATTCATCAAGTGGAACGTGTTCTCTGTCAACAAAATAGTTATCCAAAGAAACTATATGCGGCTTCAAGCCGTTTACACGCAATTGTATAGAAAGCCTTTCTGCAAATGTTGTTTTCCCAGAGGATGATGGACCAGCTATGAGAATAATTTTGCGCTTTTTAGAAAAAATCATATCCGCAATGCTTGCAATTCTTTTTTCGTGCAAAGCCTCATTTGTACGGATAAAATCGCCAATTCTGTCATTACATATGACCTCATTCAAAGCCCCGACCGTATCTACCTTTAATATTTTTGCCCATCTATTAGATTCATTAAAAATATTTGTTATTTTGCTGAGCACCTTTTTTTCGGCTATCTCATCCGGCTTTGCTTGTATGGGGAACTGTAGCAAAAAGCCATCAGATTCCTTTGATAAACAAAATAACTTTATACAGCCTGTGCTTTTTGCCATCTGACCATAAAAATAATCATAAAACCAACCAAGCTTATAAAAATTAAT
>CAYSTR010000696.1:0-1596 GCA_964433745.1 uncultured Oscillospiraceae bacterium
TTTATAATTGTTTGTGATTTAAGATATATATTCAAAATATATATATATATATATATATATATATATCTTTTCCAATGTTTCTCTCCAAAAGGAGGTGGGTCTGTCGTGTTTTTCATGTCTTTTGACAAGGTCTCTGCCTTAAATTTAATACTCCATTTTGCCATCATGCCAGTTCTCGTTGCGCTTGTCTATAAAACAGACTTTAAAAAATCATTCCTTACATACATCGGGGTATTATCCAATGTTCTTGCCATACAATTTGCAGTTGTTTTTGTTGTAAGCATAGCAAATCTAACTGATAGAGTAAATGTATTTGTGCTTGGCATTGCCGCCGAATTATTGACGCTCACGATAGCCGTTGTTTTCAAGAAACTGGGTTTTGCTCCTTTTAGATATATGGTTGATATTATGGGAAAAAAGAATAAGACGGTTTTCCTTTTGTACCTATCTATTGGCATTCTAACAGTCATCACGTTGGTTGCTTACTATCTTACGATTGATTATTTAAGGGAAATAGGTACTTATGTAAGTGTTGCGTTTTGCATTCTGTTCCTGTTATCTTTAGTAATCCACAATTACGAAATGAAGATTACCTATGCCGAGCGTGAAGCTGAGATGAACAAAAAGCTATTCAATGATTTTGAGCTGATGGTTAGCGAAACAGTATCAAAAAAGCATGAATTAGACAATCATCTGCAATCCATGTTATTGCTCATCGAAACCGAAACCGACATTGAGGTCATCAAAAGTGAAGCGAATAAATACATTGCTTATTCGGGCGATAAATCCGGCAAGCAAAGCGTATTCGGCAAAACAGGGAGAAAGCTAATCGAAAGCCTAATCTTTTTTAAGACCATTGAAGCGAAGAGGTTGAACCTTGATTTTTGCGTTGAAGTAAGCCCTGTGACGATTGACAAAAACATCAGCGATTATGATATTAACGAGGTTCTATCTTGCTTAATTGACAATGCTTTTCAAGCAACGAAAAGCGGTAGGATAGCACTGTATATCTATCCTGCCGATAACAAGCTAACCATTGAGGTTAGGAATCAGCATGAGCCGCTTACTGTCGATTTCATAAGCAAGATGTTTGAAAAAGGCGTTACGACCAAAGATAACACCGAAAGGTTAAGGGGCTACGGATTATACAACTTACGGCAGATACTTGATAAAAACGGTTGGCAAATATCCGTATTCAACGATGACAGCTCCGGTGAGAATGATGTGGTGTTTAAGGTTATCATATAGCTTCTCTGTAAGCATTGAGTTTGTGCCTGAACACCCTCAATGCTTTTTATTTATTGCGCCGCAGTTCTTTGCTGTCGTTTGTCAATAAACAGTGCCGTTTGTCAATATCTATGGAATTTCTGCCACAAATCCTTTACCATTGTATATAAGAAAACATGAACATCACTTTGTACAGGAAAGGAAGGATGGCAGATATGGAGCTTTTAATTGGAGGACTAATAACGGTTGCTTTTACAATCGCCGGTTTGGTCATAGGCAGACGCATAGGTAACAAGCGAAATAAGCGCAAGTAGACTAGAGCATGTTCGATAAATAGGAACCATAGTGCTAATGTAACAAAATCATAAC
>CAYSTR010000697.1:0-1582 GCA_964433745.1 uncultured Oscillospiraceae bacterium
TATGAGAATCTTTCCGGTATAATCGTCATAATGTCCCATGATAAGATTAATAAGCGTAGTCTTTCCCGATCCGGTAGAGCCGACTAACCCTAGTCGTTCCCCCGGATAGAGAGAAAAGCTAATATTTGTAAGCACTGGCGTACCGCCGTAGGAAAAGGATACGTCCTGAAATTCGATAACAGGTACATCCGGCTTTATTGTCACCGCATGTCCTTTCTGTTCGGGAATGTCCTCTGACAATAAAGCACATACGCGCAAAGCACTGGAATAGGCGCGTGTAAATATGACAGCTAGATTGGCGGCAACCACAAGGGCTACTAGTATCTGCGACAGATAGTTGACAAATGCCGCAAGCTCACCTGTCAGCAGTGCGCCGTTTATGACCATAACGCCGCCGAATACAAGGATTAAAAGTATGCCGGTGTTAAGTATAACCGATGTGACAGGGTTTAATAATGCGTTAAGCTTACCTATCGCCATTGAAATGCCGGTCAGTTCGCCGTTGGCGTGAGAAAATCGCTTTGTCTGCGTGTCCTCGGCACAAAAAGCCCGTACGACACGCACCCCGCGCAAGTTTTCCTTGACGATACCGGACATTATATCCAGCTTTTTTTGCAATAACAAATATAGCGGGACTGTCTTGGTCATGACGAGATAGAGTGTCACTGACACAAGCACTCCCACAAGAATAAACACAAGCGAGAGCGGCAGATTAATAAGCATAGCCGCCACTGCCGCACCTATTATGAGAAAGGGTACGCGTACCGCAAGACGTATTAGCATGGCGACACCGGTCTGAATACGGTCTATATCGGTGGTCAGAAGATTGGATAGATAGGACGGCGGGTAGTTGTCCAGCGTTTTTAGCGGTAATTTCAACAAATAAGCATTCACCGCCGACTTTAGTCTTGCCCCCACACCGGTACTGGCGGTGGCGGCATAACGCTGACATACTATTGTGGATAATAGTCCCACAGCGCTAAAAAGCACAAGGACAAGACCTTGCGAAATGACAAAGCCTGTATCCCTGCGCATTACCCCTCTGTCTATGACCGCCGCCATGACCAGCGGAACACACAGCTCAAACACCGCTTCAACCAGCTTAAATGCAGGTCCTAACAGTAGTTCCTTTTTGTAGGGCAGTAAAAACTGCCATAATAGTTTTATCTTAGACATTTGTATACTCCAAGGACTGCACCCTCTGTGTACACAGACTCAATACCCCCTCGGACAGCATGATTCTGCCCGACTTTATAAGCTCAAGTATTGCCAGAAAAACTGCGACCAATTCACTGCGCGTCTTAACTCCGTCAAACAGCTCTATAAAATCTACCTGTTCGTATCGCACCAAACGACGCAGTACATAGATAATCTTACTGCCCACAGAGTATATCTTGTGGTTTACGATGGTTTTGAGTGTCGCCGTCTTTTCCTCTTTCGGGGTTAGACGGTCAAGCAGCATACGGTATGCCGCCATAAGCTCGGAAGGATCGTGTATACCGTCATATGTATAGCAAACATCGGGGTTGTCCATCTTCTCGCGGGAAAAATGAACCTCTCCGATATACCGCTCCCCCAGCTC
>CAYSTR010000698.1:0-1581 GCA_964433745.1 uncultured Oscillospiraceae bacterium
TTGATAGATAATAACACCGCACTGGTCAAAGCGTCTTTTGGAATCAAAATCCGTTTTTACTGTAAAAGAAAAATACAGTTCTGTTACAGGTAAAAGCAAAGCAGGAGCATTGTCATTTTGAAATCCGTAATAGGTGCGCTGCCAAAAGTCAGTGTTTGGCTCGGTTACAATGATTACTCTATTATTTGCGATTTCAAACTGCTTTGGTTTATAAACCCACTTATGATTGTCGTTAATAAAATTCACGTTACTACCTCCAAAATTTGTTTTAGTCATATGTGTTCACCTTTGGCAAAACCCAAGGAACATGAAACGATATTTCCATTTGAATTACAGGGAGTGGAAACCCCTGTTCGAGTAAATCACATTCTGTTTGGAAGCAAATGTAAAAACCCTCTGCAAGCTCGAATGTTTTGTTTTCTTCCCAATGCGACACACTTTGGGAAGTAGGAACCCACGCACTTTCACCCTCTAACACAGTGCCGCACAAATGATAGAAGCCACTGTAAAACATCATTCTTCCATTATGCTCTGCACAGTTCACATAAACCTCGCAGGGCTTGCGTATGTCAATGCCTAAAGCAACAAAAAAATCAAGGATAGCTTGTGGAAAAGATTCAGTGGCTTTTTCATAATTCAAACAACCATCACAAGAGCAGTTGTCACTCACAAACGGAGCGCATTTATAAAATCGTTGTGTTTTAGAAACATCTATGTCAACTTTGTAGCTCCCAAATTCAAAAACCATACTTTTTCTCCTGTGTAGGCAAGCTGTGTACTTGCATCTTAACATCACTAATTATTCTGACCGCACTTGACTGCATCAATAGCAAGCACAACCATGAGTGCAAGCAGGCTATCTTGTTCATTGGCCACATCGATCATGTATGTATCAGTCCAGTTGAAAAGCTGCTTTTCAATGGTTGCCACTACACCGTTTGGGCTTTGGATAGTGTAGTCCCATTCCCCAAAATTGCCATCCACTCGCCAACCGTTTAGATTGACTGAAAAGGATGGCTTAAAGAATGTAAATTCCTTAACGATTTCACCCACTAAATTGCCGCCGATATAAATCTCAAACTTCGGCAAAAAGGTGAGCACCTTTTGTTGCAGTGTTGCGATATGTCTGTCATTTGCATCGTAAACCTCTAACCTATGCCCCCAGGCCATCTTTCCCTTTACGGTGAATATCGTCCGTTGCTGCTCGTCATAAATATCGTAGCTATCAAACCACGAAAATAGGCGTTGTTTAAATAGTAGCTTCATTTTCACTCCATCATTTCTTTATAATTTTTTCAACAGTTTACTTCGACACCCTCATACAGTAGTATGTCGGAGTGTCCGTGTCAGTGTTGTTCCACATATTAAGCTCTAAAAACTTAATTATATCACAAGGCTTTAATTCCTCAATTTTCATCTCTAAGGTTTTTATGATAGGTGGATTGTAATCAGAAAGCCATACGCTCCATATTTCAACGGTATCGGTTTCAAGTAGTGCATCTGCAATATACTCTATAATTTTCTTGGCTCTTTTTTCCGTGCAATAATGCCACTCTATATAAACGCCGTACTCTTTGTCTG
>CAYSTR010000699.1:0-1579 GCA_964433745.1 uncultured Oscillospiraceae bacterium
AGGCTTTCTATGTGGATGGCGAGAAGTTTGATAAATCACAGGGTCTCACATTTACAGAGGACAAAAGCGAGTATGATATAAAGATAGAGATAGGTAAAAAGGATAAGGATGATAAGGATTCATTGCCTAAGTTCTTCTATAGCTTGGGTGTGCAAGAGGAAGGGGCGAGTGAATAATGAAAAGGCTTTTGAAATTAACATTGCTTATTCCCTTGATGGCTCTACTTATTATCCCCGCTAAGGCTTTTTATTTTAGCGAATCGAGTGGCGGTAACAGCATAACTGTTGTGACTGGTAGTTGCTCTGCTGGATTTGCTGTGGCTGAAAATGGGTTTGGCAAATATAGTCTTACTGATGAAGAATCATCTGATTTTATCGCTTACCCGTATGCAGATATTGATATTTCTGAGGCGAGTATTAATAAGGATATAACTAAGATAATAAGGTCAACTGGTACGGGGGATTTAATTTTCAAGGCTGAATATTGTATTAAAAAGGGAGAGGCTGAATTGCCAAAAGTTGTTAGAATACGTCCTATTGCTGATAAGGAGGATCCTGAAGCCAAACTTAACTGGGAATCTGTTAATTCTGATGAATTTAAAGAGGTTTGGAAAAATGAGACTGTAGGAACGGAAGCTCCCTTTTGTTATGCAATCTTTGATAAAGAGACTGAAACTTTGTCATGCTATGGAATATTAAAATCTGATAGTTTGGATTTAGGTAGAATAAGGGTTCGTTTTAGTGGGAAAGAAGATTATGATATTAATGACAGTACAAATATAAAAGATGCGGAATTTGGAATAAATGCTAAGTTGACCGTATGTCAGAATTCTGATGAGGCAATTAAGGACGTTTTTACACTTGACGAGTATAATATGTTTTTTGAAGAAAATGGTTATTTGTGGAAATTTATAAATGAAGATAAATAATAAAGGAGTGCGGATGATGATTAAAAATTCAAAAAAATTTACAATTGCGTTAACTGCGCTTCTTATGGCCTTATCTATTACTACTTATTTTAGCTACTCTTGGTTTGTGTCATCAGAAACAGTTACGCTTAATGGTAAGACAGCAAAGCTAGGCCTTGTATATGAGGCTCCTGTTACACAAAGTCCTTCGCCTTCCGGAAAGACTTATACCTACAGCTATAAAAACAACAGTAATATTGATGTTTTTATGCGCTTTGGCTATGTAATGGGTTACTCTGATAATGGAAATCAGCTAATGATAGATGTATCCGATATTGAGCCGGAATTTACGGTTACAATAACAAGGGATGTAGTCAAGGTTGGTGAGGATGGCACGGAGAAAACAGAAAGTGTTGTTGAATCCGTTGGTGTTGTTGTTAAAGATGCAGAGATGAAGGATGGCTCAAAGAGAACTTTTGCTTTCCTTGTTAATGAGGATGAGGATTATTTCTATTCGATACCCCCACAAGCTAGTGTAGATATTGAAGTTGCAGTTGATGATATTTCTAATGGAGAATATAAGTTAGATTTTGCCGTTATACCTGAAATTGTACAAACGATTGATAGAGATTACTTTATTGAGTCAGGTATATCGGACTATGGTTGGAATAT
>CAYSTR010000700.1:0-1577 GCA_964433745.1 uncultured Oscillospiraceae bacterium
CCGAGTTTCAGTTACGAAGGAAAGTATTGAGATAGTGTGGAAAGTATAGATTACTGCTCACTGTCAACTGACACCAAGTGCCTCCCCAAACCTTTGGAAATGAACGATTTCACGCTCACGAAGGAATCTGATCGGGTCGATTACGTCCGGATCATCAATAAGCCGTAGTATATTGTCATAAGATACGCGAGCCTTTTGTTCTGCTGCCAGATCCTCGGTCAAGTCAGCTATAACATCACCTTTAACAGCAAACGCCATGGCATTGAACGGTACGCCCGATGCTGCTATGGGATATATGCCGGTAGTATGATCAACAAAATAGGTGTCGTACCCGCTACGCTTAATTTCATCAATAGAGAGGTTCCGTGTGAGCTGGTATACAATTGTGGAAATCATTTCAACGTGGGCTAACTCTTCTGTACCTATATCGTGTTTATACTAGCGCACTTGCAAGCTGTTATTGCCAGTTTGGTTAATCCCGAATAATAGTCCATGCGGCCCGAATACCTTTTAAAAAAGGGCGGTGTTGCTATGAAAAAGGCCAGGCAAGACAAACAGCTAATCCCCGATGAACGTCTTGGGGGGCTTATAAATAGCTTAAAACGTTGCTTGTTGTTGCAGCTTAAAAGCGACGGTTTGATAACTGAACAACAGCTATATAAGCTTATATCCAGGCAAAAACAAGATGACAAGCCAGATGAGCGGTAAGCTGCGGGTAGCGGCCTATTGTAGGGTGTCTACCAACAAAGACGAACAAGCCGTATCGCTGCAAAACCAAATTACATATTTCAGCCGGTATATTTCCCAAAACGACAACTGGTGTCTCATCGAAGTGTATGCCGATGAGGGTGTCTCCGGCACATCGCTAAAAAACAGGACGAACTTTAACCGCATGTTAAGGGACGCTTCAAACGGATTAATCGATATAATCATAACAAAGGAGGTGTCCCGTTTTGCGCGCAATACTATTGATACACTGCAATGCACGAGGCAACTAAAACAATGGGGCGTAGGTGTCTTGTTTATAGGCGATAACATTAACACAATGGACAACGACGGAGAACTAAGGCTTGCAATTATGGCAAGCATTGCACAGGAGGAAAGCCGAAAAACATCCGAACGGGTCAAATGGGGGCAACGCAGGCGTATGGAGCAAGGTGTCGTTTTTGGTCGAGAGCTTTTCGGATATTTTTTGCAGGACGGCAAACTGTTTGTTAATCCGAAAGAAGCAGATGTCGTAAGGTTTATATTCCACAAATATCTGGCAGAGGGTAAAGGTGCATACGTTATAGCCAGTGAACTAAATGCCATGTTTATATCCCCTAAAAGGGGATATAGCTGGAATGCTACGTCTATACTGCGTATACTAAAAAACGAAAAGTATGCGGGCGATTTGCTGCAAAAAAAGACATATACGCCCGACTATCTTACCCATGCAAAAAAATATAACCGTGGCAATGAGGAAATGGTCTATATAATGGATCATCATGAACCGATTGTATCCCGGGATACATGGAACGCGGTACAAAAACAGCTCTCTTGCCGTAGAAAAAAACGCGGAAAAAGGCCTCATTCCG
>CAYSTR010000701.1:0-1573 GCA_964433745.1 uncultured Oscillospiraceae bacterium
TTTATTCACAATCAATAATGCACCAGACAAGAAGCAAGACACACTTAAACTTTTTGCAGAAATAGCCGATGGCAAGTACGAGCCGTACACTTCGCCTGTCTGGATCCGAATGGAGAATGACTCCTAACGCAAGACCCGCAATAATATCGGAGGAAACATTCCAAGCTGTTCAAGAATTATTGGCTACTAAATCCAAAATGCTTGCCGCAGAAAGAAGTTATCTGTTGAAGTACAAAATCAAGTGCGGTTCCTGCGGCCACGCCCTTAAATATGACGATGGGGTAGGTTATCCTTTGTACCGCTGCCACCATACTCTGTCAGATCCCGGCGCGGATTGTCACAAGTTTAGAATTATAGTAAAGGAAGTTGATGAAGCGGTGTTAGCCGTAATTAAAAAACAAGCGGAGGTGATTTTAGCAACAGCCAAACTCAATCAACTTGCACCAAAGAGCGATACTGGACGTGAGTTGGCCGACTATGAAAAACGCATAGCACAGTATAGCGAACAACGACAACGGTATTATGAAAGTTTCATCATGGGTGAAATTGGCCGTATCGAATACCTCGAACTCAAAGATGAGTGCTCGACTGAAATTGAAAAGTTGAGTAAAACCCTTGCAACTGCAAAAGCAGAAGCGAAATCAAAAGAGGTGGGCAAAATCACACTGGATCTTGCAAAGCAAACGGTTGACAAAACGATACCGCACAAAGAACTTGATTTTTGATTTGCTTAGGTCAATCATAGCAAGAATGGACGGCTTTTCTTGCAGTGGTTGCAGCGTAGGTGCTTCGGATTTTACCTGTGCAGGTGGCTGTTTAATGGCCTGTGTGCGAGAGGTAACAGCTTCACTTATCCTTGCTTTTATGCGTTCCTCGGTATAATCGTCACCTATGGATTTTGACCGTGTAAAGCGCTGTTGTCCCGGCGCAAGGAATGAAATGTGCTTTCCTTTCTTAAACTCATACCCTATGGACTGTAGCTGCTCTAAAAACTCATCAAAGTTAGCTGATGAAGCAATTGCATTATCAATGGCAACACGCAATTTTTCTTTCCAGCTGGTACCTTGCTTTGCTGTCTGATACTCAAAATAATCTTTACCGCTCCGTCCGCTTTTTTCTGTTATGACGGACAGCGAATTTTCCTCACAAAGCCTGTCGCTTGCGTTTTGAATATCATGATAAGTCCGCCTGTTAGAACAATATTTTGTATGGGTTTCAACATTTACCGCACACCACACAAAATGGTTGTGAATGTGTTCACGGTCAACATGGGTTGCCATGACATAGGCATACTTACCTCCGAGGATTTCGTCCGCTAACCGCTTTCCTATTTCATGTGCCTGCTCTGGCGTGGTTTCCTCCGGGGAGAACGACTGAATAAGATGTCGCCCGATGGTGTTCCCCCCGGCTCGTGCCTGTCGTAAATAAAAATCAAATTCAACGGCAGCGGTCTGCGGAAAGCAGTTTTCTGAGTGAATATAAGCGCAATTTTCTGTCTTGCTTGGGTTGCAGATATAGTCTATCGACTTATGGATTGTAGCTCGGATAGGGATGATTTTAGTAACTGCCATAT
>CAYSTR010000702.1:0-1573 GCA_964433745.1 uncultured Oscillospiraceae bacterium
GAGATAAAGGAGAAAAAGGTTCTGGGGAGACTGGCTGCTTGTTACGGTTGTTCGATTGTGTCAGCACCCAAGGAGGTATTGACGCACATAACGGAATATCTGGCAGGAGAGCATTCAGAGATAGAGAAGATTGAGCTTTTAGACAGTGAAGAGTAGCATGATGGTGTATTTGCCCATTTCCAAAGCTCCAATTAAATGTACAATTCTCGCATAATATTTGTTAACAAAATCATATTGCATTTTTAAAACAGATATGGTATAGTGATATTAATAAAAAGATAAAGGAGTTTTTAAATATGGCTTACTTAATTAATGACGAATGCATTAACTGCGGAGCTTGCGAGGCTGAATGCCCGGTATCCGCTATCTCTTCGGGTGACGACAAGTACTGCATCGACGACGCTACCTGTATCGATTGCGGTGCATGTGCAGATGTATGTCCTGTAAGCGCTCCGCAGCCGAAATAGTTTACAGTTTAAGAAAACATAACAAAAGGACGGGGGAGGCTTTTAGCTTTTCCCGTTTTATTTAGAGGAAATAAGTTAAAAGCTAAAAGAACAAATAGCGGAGCGTCATGTATACTAGACCACGCTGTTTAATTTTTAGTGCATGACAGGAGCGTGGTTACATGAACAAAACCATAATTTTTGATATGGATGGTGTACTTATTGACAGCGAATATGCCATGCGCGAGGCAGGTGTGAGAGCACTGGCTCATTACGGTGTAAAGGCTGCACATGAGGATTTTATGGCGTTTACCGGTATGGGCGAGGACAGCTTCATAGGCGGTGTCGCACGGCTTCACGGTCTTACATACAATACCGCCATGAAGGATCTGGCTTACAAGATATACGGTGACGAGCTGCGCGGTGATATCATCGTGTTTGACGGAATAAAAGAGCTTATCACAGAGCTAAAGGCGCGGGGGTATACATTGGCTGTGGCATCCGCCGCTGACCTTGTAAAGGTTCTTATTAATCTCGACTGTATAGGTGTCAGCCGGGATGATTTTAATGCTCTTACGACAGGCAGTGACGTGACCAATAAGAAGCCTCACCCGGAGATATTTCTCACAACCGCTAAAAAGCTCAATGTAGACCCAGGTGACTGTATAGTTCTAGAGGACGCAAAGGCAGGGGTACAAGCGGCAAAAGCGGCTGGGATGCACGCTGTTGGTATATGCAGCACATTTACGCCGGACGAGCTTATGGCCGCCGGTGCGGACGAGACGCTTAGGTTCACTAAGGACTTTTTGGAGATATTACGGTGAGCGACACAATGACACTAAAGGTCAGCGATTTTGAGGGACCTTTTGATCTTCTGCTTGCGCTGGTCATAAAGAACAAGATGGACATACTAAATATAGAGATATCCACGCTGTTTAAGCAGTTTGAGGCACAGCTCTTTGCTTTTACCGAACAACGTATGGAGGTGCTGTCCGAATTTACGCAGATGGCATCACGTCTTTTATACATAAAAACCCTGTCACTGCTTCCTAAGCAAAAGGAGGAATCCGAACAGCTCAAAAAGGAGCTGGAGGGTGAGCTGGTGGAGTATATGCTCGTAAAACAGG
>CAYSTR010000703.1:0-1571 GCA_964433745.1 uncultured Oscillospiraceae bacterium
ACACCCTGTGTATTTGATCCTGCCGCCTCTACCTTGCCGCCTAGAGAATGTGCTATTACTTGAATACCATAACAAATGCCGAGTATAGGGATACCTAGCTCTAATATTGCCTTGTCACAAATGGGAGCATTTTTATCATACACATGGCCGGATCCGCCTGCCAGTATTATGGCGGCAGGGGAAAGCTCTGCGATGCGCGCTGCGGGTATCGTACATGGGAACACCTCACAGTAGACATTCAGGTCGCGAACCTTACGAGCTACCAGCTCATTGTTTTGACCGCCGAAGTCCAGGATAATTACCAGTTGATTTTTCATATGTACCTCCAATTTGGAATTAACAAGATTAATAAGGGGAAAAAATGAAGCTGTTTAAACAGAGCGCTGAACCTGCATGTATGTATTGCATAAAAAGCCGGACATCCCCGGATACCGGCATGTGTTTATGCAGTGTGAAAGGCGTGGTTCCAAAAGGATACAGCTGCCGCCGATTTTATTATGATCCAACAAAGAGACAGCCGCCGCCACCGCCTGTACTGCCAAAGTTTAGTGAAGAAGAATTTAAGCTGTAATATTATTTAAAGTATGAATCAAATATCTCCTGTGCTTTACCTGTGTCCTTGACAATAGCAAGCATGAGGTATTCACCCTTTTCGGCTATTAAGGCATCCTCAAGTTTAGGCAGCTCGTCCGGGATGTAGTCCTCATATCGTATAGTCTGTGAGCTGATGCGTTGTTCCAATGCGGTTTTTATCGCTTTGGCATCATCCTTTGACTTTGCACGCATTACACAGATTTCGTCTGCTTTTGCGCCGCTTCCGCTTACATATACGCTGTAGGATGTGAGCTTGTCCAATGAAATGTCGTATTGACCGGATAGGATGCTATCTTTTATCTCAAGCATTTCATCCTCCAGTTCAAGGTTTTTCAGCATATCTGCAGTAATGTCCGTGACCTCTGGGGTTTTAGCGCTGTCAGAGGAGCAGGCTGTAAGCACTAAGATTAACATCAATGCCAGAATGAAAAGTCCCGCTTTTTTTAGCATCTTTACTCTCCTTATTGTTCGATTGCATGTTTTAACAGATAATCATGCCAGACAGTGTAGTATTTAGGACCAAAATGCACTCCGTCAGGGCTTGCGTCATCCGGAAGAGCACCGGAGGAATCCTTGAAAGCTTCTGCGACATCGAGATAGTAAACCTTCTTTTTCTCAGAGAGCGATAATAACGCTTCATTGAAAGCGTCAATATTTGCGTTGGAGAAAACAGGCTCATTTTTTGCCTTCGCGGCTGTTACCGGCAGCATGGATTGAACATATATCATACACTCTGGGAACTCTGTTTTGATACGCTCGATTAATATACCGTAGTACTCCAGCATGTAATCGTTATCCGTGCCTATACTGTTAAGCCCCAGCATGATATAGACCTTTTTGGGATTGTACGCCTTTAGCTGTGAAAATGCGTCAAAAACGGTGCCGTCTTTAAGAGTAATGGGGTCTAGAACCGATTGCGGGTTTATGCTCTGTTGAGCCACTACCCTTGCGTTTTGAAACGCGGGATAGATGGCTAT
>CAYSTR010000704.1:0-1569 GCA_964433745.1 uncultured Oscillospiraceae bacterium
ATTCAAAGCAAATTATCAACTACATAATGGAAAACTATAATAACCCGTCCTTATAGTCCGATAAGATTGCTGATGAGCTAGGCTTATCTGCCAATACAGTATTTTCTATTGTCCGTGATGAAACAGGTAAATCATTGAGCCGTTATATTGAGGATATAAGACTTTTACATGCAGAAAACCTACTGAGAAAATCTGAGTTACCCGTTGGTCAGATTTGGGAAGCATGTGGGTTTGGCAGTGAAAAAACCTTTTACCGTGCTTTCTCTAAAAAACACTCCATCCCTCCAATGGTGTGGAAAAACAATCACGTAATTTAGCTAATATTCACAATAATATCTAGTTGGTTGACAGTTAACTCCACTTTTGACAGTTCTATTTGTGTGATTTGACAACTCAAATAGATACTGTCTATTTCTTTTTAATAGATTATAAGTTAAACTCTTTACAGTACCATTATCAACAACATAAAGGAGAGTGTCAAATGCGTATGTTAAGATCTTCCCTAGCTATAGTACTATGCGTAATCATTGTATGCCTCTCATTTTCAGGCTGCGGCTCAGGTACGGTTTCGCCGGCTGCATCGAGCACAGCCAGCAAACAGGAATCAAGCATCGCCAATGAATCATCAAAAACAGTGGATTTAGACCCACATGCAGAGCATGTAACCCTAACTATTGCATATAAAAATAACCCAAACATTGAGGATCTGGAAACCAACTGGACAACAAAGCACATAGAGGAAACATTTAATGTAAGCCTGGATTTTTTACTGTTGCCTTCTGATGATGCAGAGGCCAAAACTAAATTCAGTCTCATGGTATCGTCCGGAGAGAAGCTTCCGGATATTATGAACATGTATCTTGATCTGCCAAGCATTAATGATTATGGTTCAAAGGGTGTATTTATTGACTTGAAGCCCTATTTCGATGATCCTGAAAAAACACCAAATTTTAATAATATCCCGGACGATGACCGTAACTTCATACAAAAATGTATAACGTCACCGGACGGAAAGATTTTTACCTTCCCTAATTATTTTAAAAATGGTTGGAATGAAGCGGCATATCGTGCGTGGGTAAACCTTGATTGGATGGAAAAGATAGGAAGGGATACCCCGACCACCACCGATGAGTTTTATGAGGTATTAAAGGCATTCGCTGCCACTGATTGCAATGAAAACGGTAAAAAGGATGAGATACCGATGTGCGGCGGTACAAGCTGGGCACAAAATCCTGTTGCTTATCTAATGAATGCCTTTATATATGCCAATCCCGATAAGGCTTACTTTGACATTAAGGATGGTAAAATTTTCCCATCGTTTATACAACCGGAATGGAAGCAGGGACTTGAATACATAAACAAGCTTGTTTCCGAGGGATTACTATCCCCATTGAGCTTTACACATGACGGAGCACAGTTTAAAACACTTATAAACAATGAAAAGGGAATGATAGGTGTCGTCACCTCGGGTACCTACAGCCATTTTGACCAAACCGTTGTAGGAAAGGTTAATGAAGGACATGGCTATAAGCTGTTAAGCCCGTTGACAGGACCGGAAGGGAAGGCATA
>CAYSTR010000705.1:0-1556 GCA_964433745.1 uncultured Oscillospiraceae bacterium
TGAAGTTGCCACAATCAAAAAATTGTGCGATGCTTTGGAAATGACCCTCGGAGAGTTTTTTTCCACGCCAGAGTTTGACGCATTAGAGCAGGAAATAAAATAAATGCAAAAACTCTGTGATGGACTGGAAATTTCCATCGCAGAGTTTTTAGATTGTGCGCTGTTTACATGCCTAGAGCAAGAGATAAAGTGAAGAATATTTATCCCAGCATTGAGACGCTATAGACCTGATAACTCTTTCAGTAAAACCTCTTCCGCACAGTGCCGATAGTTATTCATAAGCCCAACCCACCGCATTTGTTCTCTTGCTTTAAGACTTTCATCAGTGCCTTCAGCCTTAGCATAAGCAGCCACAAGGTCACTAAAACGCTCATTCGCTTGCACATCTATATCGTGTAGATAGTGCCGGAGCTTGCCCGTCGTGAGTAGGTTTATGTATAGAACCCGCCTATGTTCCTTTATGAATCTCAAATGTATTCGCCCAAACCGTCCGATTGAATAATCACATTCGTTGGGCAAAGCTAAATTAGGCAAATAGTAATCCCCTGTCAAAGTGTAAGAAATGCCGGTCGTTTCGGCTATTACGTGCTTTTCCACATCAATCACTCTCCCTTAGTCTATTCTAAATCATCCTGTACAGGAATGCGATTGTGTGAATTTTTCTGCACGTCCCAAATAGCGTTCAGATGCTTCTTAGATTTGCGAATAGTCTTGTTGTACCAGTCTGAGCATAAAAACTCAATTAGAAAGCTTTTGGGAATCATGTATTTCGGAGTGGCCATAATGAACCGCAACTGCCCTTTGCGGCACCACCCACCAACCGTTCGTCGGTCATAACCGGTGAATCCGACAATTGCGTCCACATCCATAACATCAGGAAAACTTGATAACCCATCTTCATAGTAAGTTTTCAACTCCCGTTTTGTAGCTCTATCCGAGGGCAGCATCCGAATAGTATGTAGCCGGGATATAGACGTCCCGTAGTTTTTATACCAGTTTTCAGGTGGAAGGTATTTACCCGGGTCATTTTCCCTTTCTTCAAGGTAAGTGATAACGTCAGATTTTTTTATTCTGTAGCAGCGTGTCTTTTTGCCTGATGTCACATTAGGAATCAAATTGCTTTTCAGTAAATACAGGGCTGTCCGCTTGCTGATGTGACAAGCTATACGCATTTGCTCCTTGTTTATGATATCCGGAAGACCTTCAAATTCTTGCCGATTGTATTCCATTATCTTTTTCTCCTGTTTGCAAAATTGATCCAAAGTGGCTCTAATCCAATGTATTGCCATCTTAAAACAGACGAATTTTTTCTTGCCTGTTTTCTTGCAAACGTGCAAAAAAGTAGTCAAAAACGGCCAATTTCACAAAACATTTGAACCCTTGGTTTTTCCTTGACTTTACCTCTTAAATATCGTAAACCCTTGAAATATGGGGAAAATTTTCGCATATAATACAACCTGAACCGACCTGAAAGTGTCTCAAATCGACCAATCGCTTACAACACTCGAAATGCGTTTGGGAGCAATCCCACGTGGGTTCGAATCCCACACCCTCCG
>CAYSTR010000706.1:0-1553 GCA_964433745.1 uncultured Oscillospiraceae bacterium
GGTCATTTCCTTAACTGTATAATCAGATGGTCTATTTACAGACAATGAAGAACCGTCTATACCAATGCTTCCACACGTATCAAAAGATGATTTGCCTGCTTTCGCTGGAACATCGAAGCTCTGCGATTTAAAGGTTATTTTGTTTCCATCGTTTACAAAAGCTACTTGCTCAATTATTATAAGACCAAAACGCTTTGCCGCATTGTTATCAGAGAGATTTACCAAAGTGGTCTTATTCTTCTTTTTTATGTCGTAAAGGTACAATCCTCTGTCTGAAGCGAAAGTCAGTTTTGTTCCGTCTTTAGATACAGCTACTGTTTGAGGAGATAAAGAGATATGCTCATTTTTACTGAGTAAAGAATTAAGACTGATTCTATTTGTTTCATTCAGCTTGCTGTCATAAAAAATACAGGTCATACCATTCATGCCAGATCCCTTTAACATACCGCTTTCCGTTTTTTCAATCGACATACCAACAGCCACAAAACCTCCATCTATTGGATAGTATTCAGCACTATCAAACTCAGTCTTCTGGGCTTCATATAGCACAGTCCCTTCTGAGAGGTCATATAAATAGAGCTTGTCAGAGACGATTAGTACCTTGTTTTTATCGAAGTAGTGTATGTTTTTGAGCTTGCCTTTAACTTTGCTCATATCAATACTTGCAACCGTTTTTTTCGTGGCTACCGCTGATGTATTTGTATTATCTTTCGTTGTCTTTGACGATGAAGCCAAAACATCGCTTGTATAAACTGCAAAAGAAAAAATGAGTATTAATAGAGCGAAGCACATAAATTTATGCATAATTATTCTCCTTTATAAAGTAATATTGACAATGTTTTTTGTGGTTCAAAGATACCGTCGGGGTAGTCGTCAGCATTTTTAGGAACGGATATTGCATAAAAGGTTGTAAACTCTGAAAGCTTTTCTAAAGCAGTATCAAGCTCAATAACAGAGACTTGTCCTTTAGAAAGGAAGGTTTCATAGGATATACCTTCGGTACTGGCTATGGGCTTGTGATTTGCATAAAATGTGGTTGTATATTCTAAACCCGGATGCCCACATAGTTTATAGGTCACATGTAGATTCCCTCCGCTTTTAACCTTTAGATTATCTATTTGTTTAACGCCATCAAAGTACATCAGTGAAAATACTTCCTTGCCCAATAATTCTGTGTCAATATCTCGCAAACCGTTTTGACTTAATTCCTGAATCAGCTTGCTTGTCACGTCTTCTTGCAACTTCTTTGCAACACTTATTACATCGGTTGATAAGGCAATTGCATCCGCGCTTTCTGCCATATATTTTAGCTTATATGAAGCAGTTGCTAATGAATGATACCCGCCATATGAAACCGTTTTGTCCATATCAGGCATAAAAGCTGGATTGTATATGCTCACAACATTCATGTCTAAAACTTCCCCTTTTTTGCCTGTAACAGGAGAAAAGATAAACTTAAAGGGCAGGTCAGCATTATCCTCTTTAAGATTGAAGATATGCACATATTCGTATGGGGCATTTGTATCATCAATCTTATAAGGCTGAGGCACTCC
>CAYSTR010000707.1:0-1546 GCA_964433745.1 uncultured Oscillospiraceae bacterium
ACAGCAAGACCATATTATTGCGCATGGCTGGCATGGAAAAACGTATATCCGTCCTGGAGGGCTGGACACGCGCTCAGCAGTCCGACATCAACGACAGCTTGGAAGAAAAGCTGATCCTCTTACGCGCAACCCGCGCATGTCTGGAGGCACTGCGAGACGGCAAGGCAAACGGCAATGTCACACACTCCATCGAGGAGATTACAGGATATATAGACACAAAAGCCCATCGGGCGAATAGCAGAGGAGATTGATTTATATGGCATTTCTAACACCGGACAAAATCCGTACAGAAAAGATCGGCAGCGAAACCATCACCATCAAGGTTAAGATCACCCCCGACAGTGCCGTGGCGAACAAGGTCTGCGGTCATGTACCAGTTGGCGGCAAGATGAAGCCCTGCGCTAAGCTTGCCGGTACAGGCAAGCCCAAAGGTATCACCGTCCACAACACCGAGGACATCGTGGCAGCAGCGGGAACAAATCCCGCTGAGCAGTATGCTCGCGGGACATGGCCTAACTGCAACATGGGCGGGGTATGTGTGCATTTCTGGGTATGGAAAAACGAGATCTGGCAGCAGCTTGATGAATCAGAGCAGGGCTGGCACGCTGCGGATGGTTCCACCCGCCGTTCATCTCAACGCACTGGCGAGACCATCGGCGGGAATCTCGACACGATTTCCATCGAGTGTATCGGGAGTGATCCACAGAGCGAGGACACGACAGCTAAGCTGGTGGCGTATCTTCTTAAGGCGCACGGGTTGTCCCCAGAAACTGATGTGTATACGCATAACTATTTCTATGCAAAGAAATACTGCCCGGCATATATTCTACCGCATTGGAACGCGTTCATGGGTAATGTGAAGAGGTATTATGGTGCTCCTGCACCAATAATCCCGACCCCGCCAGTATCTGTAACACCGTTACCGGTACCCATATCACCGGCACCAGTAGCACCCACTCCGACACCAACGCCGGAAGCGCCGGCTACTGGCAGTAAGCTCTACCGAGTACAGGTGGGCTCATTCACGACTAAGGCTAATGCGGACGCTATGCTTGCGAACCTCAAGAAGGCTGGGTTCGACGGATATATCACCTATAGTTAATGTAAATAAAACGTATATAGGGAGCGGCTAAAATTGACCGCTCCCTATTTCTATTGATGGAGGTATGATAGATGACACAGGTTCAACGAGAGAAGATAATACGCATGAAGTCTACCGGTAAAGGATACCAAGAGATAGCGGCACAATTAGGGATGTCATATAATACCGTCAAATCATTTTGCCGACGGGCTAACCTGAATGTCCAGAATGAGAAGCCTGTGCCATCAGAATATACCCATTGCAGACTATGCGGTAATCCGCTCATTCATAAGGATAAATGTAAGAAAAAGAAGTTCTGTTCCGATAGCTGCCGTTTGGCTTGGTGGAACAGCCATAAGGATGAGGTGCAGAAAAAGGCTTTCCATACCATGGTCTGTAAGCATTGTTCGCAGGAGTTCGAGAGCTACAGTAACCAGTCCCGCCGATATTGTAGCCATAACTGCT
>CAYSTR010000708.1:0-1541 GCA_964433745.1 uncultured Oscillospiraceae bacterium
GCTATACAACAGGAACACTACCGTCAGCTTACCGGGCAGATAGAGCAGGCACGCATAAAAACCCACGATATGCGGCACCATATGCGAGCGTTGTTCGATTTGGCATCCTCTGATAACATTCCGGGGTTAAAAAACTACCTGTTAAGTTACTCCGAAACACTGTCCGAAGCCGAGATATACTCACTGTGCGACCATTATGTGACCGATGCGATAATGCGTTACTACAAAGCATTGTCGGAGGAAAATGGTGTCGAACTGGTAACAGAGCTTTCGCTCCCACGAGAGCTTTCCCTGCCAGATGAAAAGCTCTGTATCCTCTTGGGAAACCTCTTGGAAAATGCACTGGCGGCGGCAGCATTAAGATTAAACGGACGGCGGTATGTAGAAGTTCGCGCCGTTGTACGGGATAACAGATTTGCGTTGGCGGTGGAAAACGGCTTTGACGGTGAGATTGAGATGAAGCACGGAAGGTATTGCTCATCAAGACATGAGGGCTACGGTTACGGAATACGCTCTGTGGAGACGGTGGTGGAATCTCTGGGCGGATTCACCGACTTCACTCATGATAAAGGGGTATTTCGAGCCATTATATACATTCCGCTTCAAAAAAACAAGGATGTATGCGAAACTGTATAAAATATAAGAGGGATGTCTCACATATAATCATGAGACATCCCGTTTTCTTTTATCCGGTTATTATAGGTGGATACAATTTTAAAGAATCTCCATCATTTAGGACGGTATCATTGGTAAGCTTTGTCTGCCCTCGTGTTACAATACCGATAGTATCCGTATCCAATCCCAGTGTATCAAAAATATCTGACAATAAAGCGCCCTCTTTCAAGGTCAGCTCCTTCTTATCGTACCCCAGCTGCTTTTTCAAGTCTGATGAAAGCTCTATTGTTATCTTCATTTATAATCCTTTCGATGTAGCCTTTAAGAGCGCATTATTCATCTTGTTAAACTCTTCCGCTATCTGATATGCGGTAGCTTCGTCAAGAGAACCTGACAGTGAGGATGTCTCAAAAAAGCGTTTGGGAAGCTTTATACCGGATATATCAAAGCCGAGCTTCTTCTTGATTCTGAGCTTTGTCGCATAAATGCGCTTTGCCGCCGCATCAAGATCCTCCGAGGTAAACTGCTTGCCGATACTGTCAAACGCCTTTAATATTGATTCTCTGTCGTATACCTTTCTGGCAAACAAGCAGATGACAAGCGAATTTAATAGACACCTCTCAACCTCCTCATTAAATAAGAAGTTGACAAGCTTCTCTTTATCAAGCTCTTTTGCTCCCTGATCGTATGAATAGCCGCCGTTACAGAGATGGGAATGTCTCGCTCCGCACAGCTGCCCGACTAACGAACCGTAACCCGTATGATAACCCGGCATCTCGTTTCCCGCTACCTGCATGGCAAAATCATAACCACCGTACTTTTTAGATGCATATGCCACGCCGCGAGATAGCGCCTTATAAAAAGGATTGACCTTTCCGGAGATATTCTCAATGGCTTTCATATAGTTTACATGATTACCAAACTCC
>CAYSTR010000709.1:0-1540 GCA_964433745.1 uncultured Oscillospiraceae bacterium
GGCTTTTCGGTGAAAACATTCCTGTCAGCGAAGAAGTATACCGTGAATACTATCGAGCTGAGTGGCGGGAGAAGAAGCAGAAAGCTGTACATAGGGAAAAGGAGTGTTCATTGGATTTCATGATAGAGCATGACTTCGATGTTAACGCCGACCCCGATCAACCTCTTATTGATGATATTGTAACGGACAAGCTTATGCTAGAGCAACTTGTTGCAGCTATAGCTGAACTTAGCGAGGATGAACGTTCTATCATTTACGGTTTATATTTTAATGAGAAAACTGCAAGAGAATATGCTCGTGAAACAGGAACAAACCATTCTAATGTAAATCGTTGTCATAAAAATGTTATAAAAAAACTTCGAGGATTTTTAAAATTATTTTTATAAATGGTGTTCCAACTGCCCCCTTACTTTCCTGTATAGAGTGAGGGGGGTTTTTTACCCCGGAAAGGAGTTGAAGAAAATGAATGACCATCAGCAAACGATAGCCAGGTCAGTAGAGACTACTGAGGAGCTTATCGGTATCCTTACGGCAATCAGCATAGTCTCTAAGAGGCTAGCAAAAAACCTAGCATTTATGGAACAATCCAGACATGAAGGGAGGAGCACAGAAAATGGAACAGCAAGCACAGGATATACATCTACCGGTTAAAGTTACTCCATATCGGCACCAATGTGACGCATTTGCCTTCGTCTGTCGCATGTTTGGACTTATGCCGTCAGATGATCAGATTACGTCCCCCGGCGCAGCACTTCTTATGGAAATGGGGACAGGCAAAACTATAACAACCATCGCCATTATTGGAGAACTGTACCTATCCGCAGGATACCCCATCCGACCTTGCCCCGGGTTACCGACCCTTACCAAACCGCAACTGCCACAACAAACCTTACCAGAACGAACCTGAACAGACCCTACATTACCCCGCCCCAACTCTCCTCACCACAACTGCCTCAGAAGAAAGGGTTATTCATAAAGCTCGTGCAAGCTGCCGAAACTCTCTCCAACCGACACCTCAGCAATAATCGGTATATCATACGTATCAAATGGCTGTGCCTCCATACACGACTTTATATAACTAATAGCCTCTGAGACACGCTCTACCGGTACCTCAAACACAAGCTCAGCATGTATCTGCAATAAAGGTAGTAGCCACAGGCGCTCATGCAGACCGGTAACAATCCGTCCCATCGAAAGCTTGAGAATATCCGCTGCGGTGCCCTGAATTGGGGTATTAAGTGCACACCGCTCCGAGAAGCTCTTTTTCCCCCAATCGGTGGAGTTGATGTTAGGTAGGTACCGGCGCCGACCGAGAGCCGTTTCACTGTAGCGGGTTTGCTTGGCTGTCTTTTTCACTGACTCCTGCCACTTTGCCAACGCCGGGTAACCCGCTTTGAGATTGGTAATAATGCTCTCACATTCCTCAAGCGATACATCAAGCCCAGCCTTGAATTTGATATTACGCTGCAGACCCTTAGCAAACAGTCCGAAGAACACGCCGAAGTTACAGTTCTTTGCAATAGCTCTTCGGTTTTTATAG
>CAYSTR010000710.1:0-1538 GCA_964433745.1 uncultured Oscillospiraceae bacterium
GAGGAAGCCTATCTGACCCGTTGCAGCATATAGCTCGTTGAGCCGCTTAAATGCTTTGCCCTGGCGGTCGGCAATCCAATAATAGGAAATATCACCGAACAGCATAACCTTTGCACCGCCCGCAATAGACGGCATAAATGCAGAGTTCCGCACCGGTCTGCCAAGGATCATATCAGGCGTACCGCCTACAAGCGACGGGTTCCAAAGCCACTGACCGTTACTGTCCTTGATCTTGCGGATTGCTTTGATAGTACTGTCGTTTGTAATGAATGTAGCCGTTCTGCGGTACGGCTCTTTAAGACTGTGGTACAGATCGAGAATTTCATCCGCAGTAATAGCGGTAACCCCGGCGGTAGTGACCCCTACCTGCGACGAATCGACAATACCCGTAGGTCTACCGGTACCACTGCCGACCAGGAATGCCTCCTCTTCAGCCGCACCGATACGGCGGGCAAACTCCCGAGCAATGTACTGCTCCATATTGAATGCACTGTCATTTAGAAGCTCCTCGCTGATTTTGATAAGCGTTGCCAGCTTGTGTGCTCCGAGATTAACCTGATTAAAGCTGTCATCGCTGTCAGGGATAGTAGCTCCTTCATCGACCCACGAAGCGCTCCCGTTTCCGGCAACAACAGGGATTTTCTTCTCGCCCGAGGACGATGTGATGATATGCGCGAGGGTTCTCATGATGTTGGTCTCGTCAAGACCAGAAATAAGTGTCCGCTCATATTCATCCGGGACTAGAAAACCACCCTCACTGTCTGTGCCTATGGAAAGAGCATTTAATACCTCACCGTTCGGGTTTTTGGTACGCAGCGCATTCCAGAATGAACGCTTGTATTCATCGGTAGCTTTGCCTACCTTGACCTCACCACCCGATGTAGGTTTGCCTACAAGCGGAGTAACTACTGCCTTAGCAAGCTCTGCGTCCATCGCCGCTTGTCTTTCCAGCCTGTCGATTTCCTTACCGAGATTAACTACATCCGCCTCCATCTTTTCATATGTGATATTGTCCTCCGGGGAAATGAGACCGTCCTCGCCGCGTTTACTGTCCAGGAATGCCTTAGCCGTATCCCATGCTTTTGCACGCTTCTCTCGCAGTTCCATAATCTTGTTCATAAAGATGACCTCCATAATAATTTAATAAGGTATATAAAAACCGCAACCTGTGTGCGGTTACGGTTTTATAAGGTTCAGCCTTTTATCAAGGTTATCAATAGGTATGCCAGTCGGTGCGGGTGTTTTCTTTTGGGGTAGTGTCTTACGCATAGCCGCCACTACTGAGCGTACCATATGCTCAGAGTTCCACATAAATCCGTCTGCTTCACCTGCATCCTGAGTCCTGTCACCTAAATCCTGATAAAGCATTCCGTCAGCAAATCCCATATCAATGGCTTTCTTGGCATTAAACCAGGTCTCATTATCCATGAGGTGAGAGATTTTCGCCCTTGACTGCTTTGTTTTTAGGGTATATGCGTTTATAATGCTTTCCTTTACCTCATTTAACATTTCAATCCCGCGCTCTAAATCGGACACCT
>CAYSTR010000711.1:0-1531 GCA_964433745.1 uncultured Oscillospiraceae bacterium
TGCCGGCTACCTTTATAGCCACTACCTGTGAAAAATCATTGTCTAACACAAAGTTGATGGGCATATACGTTCCTCCCAAATGCATTTAATTTATTATATCAGACTTTAAATCCATTTTCAATAGTATTCTTCTAATTTGTGCGATATTTGAGAAAATCCTGTATATAAATACTATAACAAATGCTATATATACATCAAGTCCCAACAATCTGCCAATATATATTATTGCTACGGCAATGAGAGCATTAAACAGAAATCCGGTAAAAAAAATTTTTAGGTTAAACTTCTTCATAAGAATCGCCTTTACCGCTCCAAATACCGAATCAATGGCCGCAATAATACCGACGCCCAGATACAACGTATACTCTTTAGGGATATACATAGGAAACAGAAGCCCTATACCGAATCCTATGAATACACCCAAAACAGGCAGTATCTTTATCATGCTACTGATCACCGCCTTTATCCACCGGCTTTGCGTAATCAAAACCCAGTACACCGGAATATGCGGGAATAACTACCTCTGACTGCTTTTCAACCCGCACCACAACTCCAAACGGTGTGAGCTGATCCACAATTCCTCCGCGGATGTTTACACCAGCCGACAGCTTCTCCGGGTCTCCTATCGCTTTTATAATAAACGGCACACTGGTGCGTTTATTATTAATACTCACGACATTACCTGCACATCGTATCTCGGTACTTGCCAGTATTCGCTCGTCATTTATCGAAAGCACCTCCGCACCGGCATCCCTTAACTCATTGAGAACCGCAAGCACATCACTGTCATGCAGTATAAATGAATTGGGGTTTATCCCCTCCGCCACTACGTTGTTGCTGGAGTCATCCATCGTAATAACCACGCCGGGACCTTTTACCTCCTCTAACCCTGCTAGAATCCTTGCTGTCTCCAGCTGTTTTGATAGGTATGCCACATAACCGTCGGGATCGTCTATTCGCTCCAGTACATCGTCTATATCGGCTTTGTACTGCTCCACCAATGCTTCTAGCTTTGCTACCTTGTCCTGTTCTGCACTCAAAAGCTGCTGCAATTCCTCTGCACGTATAAAATCGACACTCTTTGTCGGTACAACATCCTCATTCAAGCTTCTTACCTGAATTGTTATAGCAAAGGACAGTATACCCAAAAGCACCGAAATAACGACATAACTCAATGCGCCAAGCTTGTTTTTTTTCCCCATTACAGCGGCTGCCAAAACATAGGCGCCGGTACCCCCCTATTCAAACAGATTATCAAATAACAGCGGTTCTTCCGCCGGTGTCTCGTCAATCCACATAGTGCCTTTACCAATAAGCCGTTCAATGCTCTGCTTGTCCATGGGAGAAAAATAAACCTTTCCGAGTGAGCTTGTGTCCAGTGAGCCGCATTCATCCGAACCTAACCTTGTGTTCACTATCTCCTCTGCAAAGCCCAGCTTGTAGGGAATCTGCACCCCAGCACCCAGCTTTATCAGAAGTCTCTCATCGCTTACAAAAAAGATGTTTAACGGATCACTGACGTCAATAAGGT
>CAYSTR010000712.1:0-1517 GCA_964433745.1 uncultured Oscillospiraceae bacterium
AAAGCTATTTGTCGAGCGGTTTGTCAAGGCCTCGGACAGTGACGAGACACACGCCGACACAGGCGACCGCGCACATTTTGACTATCTTTTTAAGATGACCCTGGATAAAAAGACGATAATCTTCACAAACTCCCGGGAGGAGACCGAATTTATCATAGCAAATCTTCGGGAGCTGGCGATAAAAAATAAAGCACCGGATGTCTACAGGGTGCATCACGGCAATGTGTCCGCTCTGTTGCGCGAGCAGACCGAGGATGAGATGAAGTCCTCCGAGGACAAGATAGTGACAGGCGCAACCGTGACGTTGGAGCTGGGTATCGACATCGGCTCACTTGACCAAGCGGTGCAGATTGGCGCACCCATAAACGTATCCAGCTTTGCGCAGAGATTGGGACGGTGCGGACGGCGCGGTCAGGTTCCGCAGCTTCTGTTTACGTTTGTGGAGGAGATACAGCCCACCGCCGCCGATATTCTAGGCCCTGTCAACTGGGGGTTTATACGGCTTATTGCCATAATCGAGCTGTACACAAGGGAGCGGTGGATTGAACCTATTCTTCCCCACCGTCATCCCTATTCGCTTCTCTATCATCAGACCATGTGCTGTCTTAAAAGTAACGGCGAGCTGTCACCCGCAAAGTTAGCGGGGGATATCCTCTCACTGGACAGCTTTAAGGATGTGTCTAAGGATGATTTCAAGCTTCTCATACATCATCTTATAGAAATTGAGCATATACAAAAGACCGAGCGCGGCGGGCTAATTATCGGGCGGGCAGGCGAACAGATTGTCAACCACTTTCATTTCTACACAGTTTTTATTGTGCCGGAATACTATCTTGTCAAGGACGAAAACCGCTCGATTGGTACGGTGGATAAGGTCTATCCTGTGGGAATGCGGTTTTCTCTAGCGGGAATGACGTGGGAGACTCTGGAGGTGAATGTTAAAGCCAAGGTGCTTTTTGTGAAGAAGGTGCCGGGCATATCGGTAGTGGACTGGAATGTAGACTTTAAGTCCGAGCTTCACACCGTGCTTGTACGAAAGCTTCGCAGTATTCTAAAGAGCGACGACATGTTTCCGTACCTCAGTGACAGCTGTAAGGAACGGTTAAACGAGATAAGATATCTCACGAGAAACAGCGGTATTCTCGATTCGCTGGTCACGCCGCTGTCCGAGAGGAAATTTGCCGTTTTCCCATGGATAGGCTCAAGACAGCTGTTTACACTGCATTATTCGCTGTTGGGACGGGGTGTAAAGAGCAAGATGCCGTGGGAAACCTGTATCTATCTGGAGGTCTATTTTGACGGCAGTGCTGAAAATCTTACTGGAATTATCTACGATATAGTAAGGTCTAATCCCGATTTGTACAGCCTGCCGCTTCCCAATATGGTTCAGATTGAGTATAAGTACAATGAGTTTATTCCGCCGGTGCTTCTTAAAAAGCAGTTTATTGAGGATTTTCTAGATTTCGGCGGACTAGGAAATGATATAATAAGGCATAATTAAGCAAAAAAGCACCATT
>CAYSTR010000713.1:0-1514 GCA_964433745.1 uncultured Oscillospiraceae bacterium
TATGTTTATAGAATTACTAAATTGCGGGTCGACAACAACCATACCTTCAGGTTGTGCAATAGCACTTAGGTCTTCTATCATTTTATACGGATTAGTATACACCACTCTATTTATACTTCCATATAATTGCTCAACCTGTTCCAGCATAAATGTTGCATTTCTGGGGGTACCATCTGGCAAGTCTCCATAATTTATGTCAAGAAAAACGCATGGATTTGTGCGGTTAATTAACCCTTGTAATGAAACAAGTGCCAGGCGTAACCCCCGTGCCTCATCAGGGGTGTAAAGCCCACTTTTCTCACCATTATCCAGCGTATCAAAATGAAAATAGAAAACTTCATTTTTATTTACCTCCGGCGATTGTGGAAAAATTGGCTTTAAGCCGCTACCTGCATATGTGTCGGAAGCTTGATCTAAAGCTGATATATAAAGGTTTAGGGCTTGGATTATTAATAGTGTCGAAAGTAATAGAGATAACAGTTTTTTTACTTTCATTATATTACCCTTCTTTCATTATTAGGTGAATAACATTAGTTATAAACACCATGCTCACGCCAAAGCTTTATTAAAAGCTCATACCTTTCGAGTGGTAAGCCTGTATATGCACAGTTCGAGGTGGAAAAGATGTACCCAAATCCCGGCATACCATCATGCAGGGAACGTAAAACATCGGTTACTACTTCCTCGTGTGTGCCTGTTTGAAGCATACCGCAGTGAACATTACCAATAAGACATACCCTGTCACCGTACCGCCTTTTAATATCAGCCAAATCAACTCCGCCCTGCGGGTCTAACGAGTGAAGTCCATGTGGATTACACTCTACTAATTGGTCGAGTATTGGTAAAATATTACCATCTGTATGTTTTATTGTATAAAAACCCATTTCACGGTAACTTTTAGTAACCTGACTAAGATACGGAGTAATAAAATCACTAAACATAGAAGGGGATAAAAACGGGTTATCGTTAAAGCAATAATCCGAGCACATAGTAAACCCATCTAGCAGTCCTTTATAAGCCATGATTTTTTCCGCTCGCCTGACAAAGGTATCAACCGATTTTTGAGCTATTTCCTTTATCTTATTCGGTTCTTCATAAAACTGCGCGATATATTCAATCATATCGTTTCCGCTTGGAATAGCAAATGTAGGATCTCCGTGCATCATTATAAAAAATCGGTCACCACTCCGTTCACGCAATACGGCCAGTTCCTTTATTATTTCGTCTGTATCATCCTGAAGGGGCAGAAAAAATATTGCACTATGTCCATATGTTTCGGCAATTTGTATGTATACATCAGCGGCATCTGTTCTTTGCAGCTGTTTTTCTCTCTCCGACATCTGATTCCACTGATTGAAACAACGGTGTGCCGGATGAACCTTCTGGAATGCTTCCATTGTTAAGAAAAATGCCAACTCAAATGTGGGAACCAAACCTTTAATTGGTTTTCTGTCTAGTGCGTCCTTAAATCGTTGCTTCTCGCTCATAGTTTCCTCCTGATTTTACATAATAAA
>CAYSTR010000714.1:0-1511 GCA_964433745.1 uncultured Oscillospiraceae bacterium
CTTACCCCTATTGAAAGCGGCTCATTGACACACTATGTGCTGCAAAACGCCTTATCGGTACACACACCCGAAACGTTAGCCAACATGCCTGAAAAGACGCTTGCGGGGGTGTGCGGTCAGCTCATATCCCGCTTTACAGAGGACAATCTGGGCGCACCCGAAACATTGTCCCCGCGTGTAAAATATCTCTGTACACGACTTCAAAACACACTTGTCAAACTAATAAAGCGGCTTGCAAACGAGCTTTTACAGTCGAGCTTTGAGCCAGCTGACTTTGAGCTTCTCATCGGTGCAGGGGGAGACGTTCCGCCCCTTGTACTGGACACGGCAGCGGGGCAAAGCGTAATAGTCGGGGGTGTTGCCGACCGTGTGGATGTTATGCGAAAGGGCGGAAAGAGCTATGTGCGGGTTATCGACTACAAGTCGGGCGTAAAGAGCTTTTCCCTGTCGGACGTGCATTATGGGCTCAACCTGCAACTTCTCTGCTATCTCTTTGCCATATGGTCAAACGGAAAAGAGCGGTACGGTGATGTATTGCCGGCTGGTGTCTTATATGTTCCCGCCCGCGCCGTCCCCATATCGAGTGACAGGGATAAGGACGAGCAGTCGGCTCTTTATAAACAGCTTCGCGCCTACAGAATGAGCGGACTAATCCTAGATGACCCCGCCGTTATAACAGGTATGGAGCGGGATGGCGGCGGGGTGTATATCCCGTGCAAGCTAAAAAAGGACGGTACACCAGATGCCAATTCCTCTGTTGCCACTCTTGCCCAGCTGGGGCATTTGAGCAGACAGGTAAATAAGCTGATACTTGACATGGCAGGAGCAATGTGCGCCGGGAATATCGCACCGCTTCCGGTAAAGGGGCTAGGGCATGACCCCTGCGGCTTTTGCGACTACCGCACAATCTGCCGTCATGCGGAGGATGATCCGGTAAAGGAGCTTTTAAAGGTGGATGACGCGGAGGTGATGGGCAATGAGTAAAAGGAGTTTTACACACGAGCAGCAGGATGCCATAATCTCGGCGGGAGGGACAACCCTAGTCTCGGCGGGAGCGGGCAGCGGCAAGACGGCGGTGCTCGTAGAGCGGGCGCTCACCCTTATGACAGGCGAGCAGGCAGTGCCTGCCGACCGGCTCTTGATTGTCACCTTCTCCAACGCCGCCGCCGCCGAGATAAGAGAGCGCATAGATGCGGGTCTGTCCGCGCTCATTGCGGACGAACCGCATAACCACGGATTGATAAGACAGCAGCTTCTATTGTCGCGGGCGCAGATTAGCACGGTCCACGCTTTTTGTCTTAATGTGCTAAGGGAGAACGTCTCTCTTCTAGACATACCGGGGGATTTTACATTGGCAGGGGATGCCGAGCTGTCGATTATGCGCACAGCGGCCATGTCTGACGTCACCGAACGGTTTATTTTGCACCGTGAGGAGGAGTACACCGCTCTGACCGACCATCTGAGCGGACACCGTGACGACCTCCATGATAATGTCCATCTTTTTTCTTCCT
>CAYSTR010000715.1:0-1502 GCA_964433745.1 uncultured Oscillospiraceae bacterium
CGGGTGCTTGTTACCGTGTGTGTTTTGTCGATATTTGGGACTGGAGCTGTACCGATGCGCTTGTATCGTTTGACTACGCAACACCGCTTTACAATGCTATCGGTTACACACCTGTATGGGCTAACCGTCTCGAAAAAGGCGACCGCAAAGCAGAGCGGCTTGCCATAATGCGTGACTTGCAAAACGGCAAACCCGTAATAGCTATAAATCTGCGAATTGCACCCGAATGGGGTGTGATAACAGGGTATATTGACAACGGAAACGAATTTTTGTGTCGCACCTACTTTGATAGAGAGATTTTCGAGGATTGGGATAAAGAAGATTGCCAAAATCTCGAAAACAAGAAATTAACCTTTGAGGAACGTGGCGGGTATCTTGCCAATGACTTCTGGCCGTTTTTGATTACCCATTTCGGAGAGAAAATAGAAAAACCGTCCGAACTTGAAATATTAACCACTTCACTTAATACACTTGTGGAAGCACTTAACGCCGAGCAAAACGGCGGTTACTACAATGGTCGTGGTGCATATGAGGCGTGGATAAGAGGACTTTCAGACGATAACGCTTTTGACCTTTTAAACGATAAGGATAACACACTGCGACGTCTTGGTGTAAATGAATGTATGTTGTTTAATTTGATTGATGCCCGCCGTTCGGCTGAAAAGTATCTTCGTGACAGTTTAGATTTACTCCCGGATGGTAAACGTAAACTACTTATTATAATTGCTGACAATTACAAAACAATATTTGAAATATTGTCTGCATTCAGAGATAAGGTGAAGTTTTGCAGTGATACCGAAACTATCTACAATGCTCTTAATGTAAAAGGTGTTGCCACTCGTGAGCTTAGGCAGGAGCAAATCGGTGTACTTGAAAAAGTATTGTTGCTGGAAGAAGAAAATGCACGGCTTGCGGAGGAGATAACAAAATGAATAATGTTATCGAATGGCTGCTTGAGCCAAGCGAGCCGTCAATACGCTACAGAATGCTTACCGAGTATTTCGGTAAACCGCTTGATGACATGGAAGTCATCGCCGCTAAAAAAGCGGTTTGGGAATCTAAAAATGTGAAACGTATATTCTCGCGTCTTGATGAAAACGGATTATTTCCCCACAAACCGGAGCATTACGGAAACTTTACAACCTTTAACTACCTTTACGCTCTTTCAGAGCTTGGGTTGACAATTAAAGACGAGGTGGTTGCGTATATTGTTGACTGGATATTAATCCCCGGCAATGACAAGCATGAACATTTCATTCAAAAGGAATATCAAAACGAACACGCATATTTGCTCGATGAAAGCAATATCGGTGGTTGCAGACAAGTACATTTTCTCTCAACACTCATAAGGCTTGGCGCACTTGGTGATGAGCGTGTAAAGCGGCTTGTCACTTCTTTTACCCTAAAATCAAGATTTGACGGCGGTTATTTATGCAAATGGAAGAAAAGCCGACACGCGGGACATGAACCCAAAAGCTGTTATATTGCCACTGTTCCAGCGC